>JAJYWC010000004.1 GCA_021791695.1 archaeon
CGAGGTCCATCGGGTCGTCCACCGAAAGGGCGCCGCCTATGAGGTCGTTGTGCCCCCCGATGTACTTCGTGACGCTTTCGAGCGCGAGCCAGGCACCGTCCTCGAGCGGCCTGTAGAGCACGGGCGTTGCGAAGGTGTTGTCCACGACCAGCCTGGCCCCCACCTCCCTGCACCTCTTCGCTATCTTGTGGACGTCGACCACCCTCAGCAGAGGATTGGTTATCGTCTCCAGCATCACTAGCGAGACGCCCTCGTCCACCTTTTCCAGAAAGTCCTCCGTCTCCGGCCCGGCCAGGGTCGTCTTCACGCCGAACTTGGAGAGGTTCAGCGCGAGGTCCTGGGTCGTGCCGTACGACTCCTTGGTGATGACTAGTTTGTCGCCGGAAGCGAGCGCCGTGACGTAGACCGCGGCGATCGCGGCCATCCCGCTGCTGAACGCGAGCGCCTCACGGCCGTGCTCGAGCTTCGCCACCACCTTTTCGAAGCCGCGGACTGTCGGGTTCTCCTCGCGAGAGTACTTCTGCTCGAAGCCGCGGTCGCTCTTCCGCGTATCTCCCGTCCTGCGGTCCGGGTGCTCGAATATCGTCGACAGGTAGAGCGGGACCTTGAACGTCCCTGTCTCCACGTCGTAGTACCCGTGACCGTGGACGGCGTCTGTGGAGAGCCTCGCCAAGAGTGAAATTCCGGGCCGCCCTGGGCGTTCATAAGGCTAGCGAAATAATAATTCCTCAAGGAATTCTGGCGCGCTCAGCGGGTCCTTGCGCCGCTGTCGAGCTGCTCCATCCATGCCACTATGCCACCTTTGAGGTTCTTGGCCTTCTTGAATCCCATGCCGCTCAGCAGGTGGACCGCCTGCGCGCTCCTCTGGCCCGAGTGGCAGTAGACGACGATGTCGTCGGCGGTGTCTAGCTCATTGATCCTCTGAGGGAGCTCCCCGAGAGGTATCAGCCTGGCCCCCTCTATGCGTGCCATCTCGTACTCCGATGGCTCCCTTACGTCGAGCAGGAAGACGTCATCCCCCGCGTCGATCAGCCGCTTGAGCGCTCCGGCGGTCATCTCCTTCACCTCGTCGCTCTCATCCTTCACCCCGCAGAAGGCCTCGTAGTCGATGAGCGCCTTCACGGTCGGGTGCTCTCCGCACACGGGGCAGTCGGGGTTCTTCCGGAGCTTGAGCTCCTTGAACTTCATGTCCAGAGCGTCGAAGAGTAGAAGCCTGCCGATCAGAGGGGTGCCCTTTCCGAGGATCAGGTCGATGGCCTCGGCGGCCTGGATGCTCCCCATTATCCCAGGAAGCACACCGAGGACCCCTCCCTCGGCACACGAGGGGACGAGACCCGCCGGCGGCGGTTCGGGGTACAGGCACCTGTAGCATGGCCCCTCCTTGGCGTAGAAGACAGACGCCTGTCCCTCGAACCTGAATATGCTAGCGTAGACGTTCGGCTTACCGAGCAGCACGCACGCATCGTTCACGAGATACCGGGTGGGGAAATTGTCGGTCCCGTCCATGACGATGTCGTAGTCCTTCAGGATGTCCAGCGCGTTGGACGAGTCAAGCCTGAGCTTGTGCAGCTCTATGCTCACGTTGGGGTTTACCTTCAGCAGCCTCTCCTTCGCGACCTCGGACTTGCTCCTGCCGACATCCTCCTCGGAGTAGAGTACCTGCCTGTGCAGGTTGCTCTTCTCGATGTCGTCGAAGTCCACTATCCCTACCCTGCCGACCCCCGCAGCGACGAGATACATCGCGGAGGGCGTGCCGAGGCCGCCCGCCCCGACGATCAGGACGCTCGAGTTCTTCAGAGCCTTCTGGCCCTCGAGCCCGACCTCTGGCATTATCAGGTGTCTGCTGTACCTGGCGAACTCGCTGGGGGAGAAGCTCGGGCCCTGGTAATCATGACCCGGTGCGCCCCCGGCAACAGCGGGCACTATCATAAGGACGTCTCCGTCCTTCAGTGTCGTCTCCTCCCCCTGCAGGTACCTTACGTCCTCCTCGTTCAGGTACAGGTTGATGAAGTTCCTCAGCCTCCCGTTGTCCGAGTATAGGTAGCTCCTCAGGTCGGGGAAGGCTGTCACCAGCTCCTGCAGGGCGCTCTTGACGTCCTTGGAGTTCAGCTGGAGTTCGTCCTTATCGTCAGTGTGCTGCCTCAGGGCCGTCGGTATGATTATCTTGACTGACATCATCCCACCACCACCTGTATCTCTTCTTCCACAGCCGCCCTGTGGTCGTCCGAGGGCAGCCACGCCCTGGTATCGCCGGCCCGTCCCTTGGGGACCGAGGTCACCACGTACGAGTACCAAGTGAAGGAATGGTCAAGGTCGAACCGAGACAGCGTGGCCGGGTAGTCGGGGTGCGAGTGATAGATGGCCGCGATCCTAAGCCCTCTGGCGGCCACGGACCGGTCCGCCCTGAACAGCTCAAGCGGGTCGATATCGTATCTGTCGTGCCTCGGACCAGAGAAGACGTTCCTCATCTTCACCGACTCCAGGATCTCCTTCTTCCCGTCCGCGACGAGGAGACCGCAGCACTCCTCCGGATAGGTCGCCTCTGCGTGGGCTCGCATCTCGTCAAACGCTTTCTTTGCAATCCGGATTGTCATCTCTTTTCACGAGCGGATTCTCGGAGGTGGGACAAGGGAGCAGCGACCTGTTCATAAGCTTGACGAAAGTAATATTCGTGGAGGAATCGGCCCCCGCGCGAGACGCGCGCAGGTTAATAGCTGGCGCCGTCTCCGCGTTCGAGGGATGGTATCGGTGCCGTTCGCGCTCACCGGGACGCCCGGGACTGGCAAGAAGACGGTCGCGCCCCTCCTCGCCCACGCACTCGGTCTTAGGCTTCTCGCGCTCAACGACCTCGCCGGGAGGGAGCACGCGGTTGACACGAAGAAGCTCAGGGCCAGGATGCTAAGGGAGGATCTCTCCGGGACGCTCCTGACCGGTCACCTGCTCCCCGAAGTGCTCCGGAGGGGTGAGGCCGGGTTCGTCGCCGTGCTAAGGTGCGAGCCGTCCAGACTCAAGAAGAGGCTCCAGGCGAGGGGCTATACCGGGGAGAAGGTGGTCGCCAACGTGGAGGCGGAGCTAATCGGGGTCGTGCTCGACGCTGCGCTCAGGGCCTTCGGCGAGACAGCGGTCCGCGAGTACGACGGCACGAGCGCCACTCCCGTCTCGCTCGCGAAAAGGATCGCGCACGACTACGGGAGACGCGTCGTTCACACGGGAACATGGACCGACTGGACGCTCCGCTACGACTCTTCGACCAGGCTGAGGTCCCTTCTCTCGACCCCGAGGACCGAGCCTGCGTCGACCTGAACGAGCACGGGCTGCTGCAGCCTCGTCAGGCTGAGCACCGCCTCGCCCACCCCCAGGTTCGCGACGTGCGCGACCTGTTCTTTGTTCAGGTTCAGCGCCTCACCTATCAGCTTCAGGTCCTCCGCCCATGACACGCGGTGGACTATCCTCACCCCTGAGTTCTTTATCACCTCGGGCGCCACCTGGGTCGGAAACTGAGCCACGAACACGATGGCTTCTCCGAACTTCCTGAGCTCGGAGATCATCCTCTCGCCGACGCTCGGCGGGTCCTCCTCCCGCCTCACAGGGGCTATATTCCTCGCCTCCTCGACCAACAGCAGGTGCTCCATCTTGCCCTTCCTGCTCACCCTGTACTCGTAGACCATCTTCAGGAGTATGTCGACGAAGACGGTCCGCGTCTGGATGTCTCGGATGTGGCCCAGCTCGACCGAGAGCACCTTGTCGAGGAGCTCGTCCACGGTGTGGCTCGAGGGCCCATTCAGCGCCCTCCCTACCTGCCCCTCCGTGAGCGGGACCAGCCTTCGCAGCAGAGCGACCTTCGTCTCGTTGTCGTAAGCTGACTTCAGGGGCCACGACTCGATAACTTTGACCAGGGAGGACAGGGTGGGTACCTGAGTCTCGGTCGCCTCCCCCAGGCATCTCTGCAGCGTGTTCCTGAACATGTACGCCTGCGGGTGCGTGAAGTGATAGATGTCCGAGAAGATGTCGGTGATCATGGCGATGTGCTCTATGGGGTCGGAGGTCGCGGTCATGTCCAGTGGGTTGACAGTGAACTGGTCCTTTCCCGGGGCCAGGACCTGACCGCCCACCGAGCGCACGAGGTCCCCGTGTTCGTTGTGCCAGTCGAGCACCATCACCGGAAGGCCCATCGCCGCGACCTGCCGTACCAGCACAGAAGCCGTCGTCGACTTGCCGGCGCCGGTCATCCCGATTATGGTGGCGTGCCTCTTGAGGTCGTCGAGCTGAAGCCTGAAGTCGTGCGAGGTACCCGTCCTGGTCCTCACCCTCCCCACCAGGATGCCACCGGTCCCCGACTCGGCTGAGTTTGGCACGTAGAAGTCAGGGGCGTTGCCGGCGCTCTGCACCATAGGGCTGCGCCTGTCGAACGAGTGGAGCCTGCTTATCGTGGAGGCATCGGCGACCTGCGTGAGCTTGGTCTCCATGGGCATGAGCAGGCTCTGGGCGAAGTCCTTCAGCTCGTTCCGGGTGAGCCTCCTAACCGATGAGTTGGGGACTCCCACCGCGAGCGTGGCCGCGAGGACGCTCGCGTTCTGTTCTAGGACGGGCATGGAGGCCTGCGCCTCCTTCGCCTTCACATCGAGCCACGTCCCGACCACGAGGTCGAACTCGAAGACCTGATTCTCCTCCTCTCCCTTCTCGTCCGGCTTGACCAGGACCAGGTAGATGAACGGGACCCTGGACCGGTGGAGCCCGTCGAAGAGGCCCTTCATCCGCTGCTGCTGCAGCGTTATCCTCACCGCCGTCGAATAGTCGAGCTTCGAGTCGTCGACGTCCTCCCCCAGTCCCACCCTGAGCAGCGAGAGCAGCCGGGCGCTGTCGCCCTTGAAGACCGTGAGGTACCGTCCCTCGACTATCCCGACCGAGTCGATCCTGAGAGGGACGGCGCTGCGCAGCTTCCACTTCAGCCTGGAGAAGACGCCGCCGGTCTCTGGCTCCGACCCCACCGTGGTCACCAGTGGAACGCGGAGTTGAACAGGCTGTTCAGCGTTGACGAGATGGATGTCCAGATGCCCGAGGTGAAAGTCCCTGCCTGTTTCAGTATCGAGTCGATGCCCCCGACAAGGAGAGAGAGGGCCACCAGTGCGACCGACAGGAGCAGGGCCTCTTCGATCAGCTGCGCCGCCCTTCTGTCTCTGTTGAGTCTCCTGAATATCTTCTCGATCATCGCGATACATGCGCTTATGATATTTAACGACCCATCCGCTCAGACAGGAGCCACTAGCGGCGCGAAGAGATAGACGGTCAGGGCGAAGGCGGCCGTCGCGACGGCGAGGTTCAGCACCGCCCTCATCGGCGAGAAGAACAGGCCGAGGAAGAAGGAGCTCGGTATAACGAAGAGTATCCCCAGATACTGGACCGATGGCGGAGGGGGGACCTGCTGCGTCAGGGCGAGCTGGAACGACGAAAGGACTGGCGCCAGCGAGGCAACCATCGCCGTCACTCCTCCGACCACCGCCGAGACCATGAGGCTCCTCGTCTCCATTATGCGCCTGTCGACCAGTCTCTCCTGCTCCGCCCTGACCCAGCGCTCGAAGAGGGCTGAGAGCTTCTCGGCCCTTCTGCTCGCCTCCGGTGCATCAAGCTTCGCCTGCTCCACCAGGAAGGAGAGGAGCTCGTCGCCGTGGCCCTTCGCTCCCGTCATCAGCCTCGTCGATTCCTCGACAGACCTCCCCAGCAGGATGGACCGGACCGCCTCCCTCTCGCGCCAGGCCGGGCTGTCCCTGAACGTCTCCACTATGGAAGCGGCCATCCCTTTTCCCCGGGCAGAGAGCCTCATGACCTGGCGGAGCCTGTCCATCCTCCGTAGCTCCGCGGACTTCACGAGGACAGCCTCCTACGCTCAACCGAGGAGAAGGAGAGCGCGAGGTCGAGCACGACGCACTCCACGAAGGCCAGGCTCGCCATCGACACCGGGTCGTCGTGGTGTCCGATCGCAGCCACCAGCATCAGCATTATGGGCAAGAAGAACGACACGGTCAGGAACACCGGGAACTTGGTCTCCTCCGACGAGGCCGAGGCTCTTACCATCCCTTCAAGCTCCTCCCCTCCGTCGTACAGTCCGTCCCATTGCGCCCTCTCTACCGCAGAGACGATTCTCGAGACCGAGTCCGTGCCGACCGCACCGCCATCGTTCAGCGCGGTCTTGGCGTCGAAACCCCGGAGGGTCGACCTCTTCGCGCGCTCCAGCAGGGCGGCTAATCTCTGCTCCTCGGAGCGCAGCATAAGGATGGTCTTCGACCGCGAGCCCGTGCTCTGCAGGTAGACTGCGACCGCCGCGGCGAGCGCCGGCGCTTCCCTAGCCTGGACGACGGCTGACCGGTCCAGGGACCTCTTGGGAGAGCCTGCTACGAGGTACGCGGCCATGGCGCCGACCGCGGCAGCGAGGAGTACTGCTGTGTCCCCAAGGATGAAGAACGTCGCCGCGAAGATGCAGACGCCCGCGATCGCGCCCGCGAGCGCCGATAGGGCCGCCATCCTCCTCCGGGCGAGCCCGCAGGTGTCCCAGGCGGAGATCAAGGTAGCCTCGCGCCCGTATTCTGCGCATCGAACGAATACTGTAGCAGCTCGAGCTTCTCCAGGAACGTCTGAGGAGCCACCGAGGCTCCCCGTATCTGGAGCCTCTCCCACGCGACGACCCTCTGCAGGACTCCGTTCTTTCCCACTGCGTAGGCCTCTCGGAGACGCGGCTCGCCGTCTTCCTCGACCACCAGCGAGATGGCCTGGACGCGGCGCCGCGACTCCAGTCTGTCGGGTCTGCTCATCTGCACGATGATGTCGAGGTCGAGCAGGCTGGTCCTGGAGATGCCGTGCATCTCCCGCCATCTCCTGACCGCCTGCGTGGAAGACGAGGCGTGGAACGTCTGCAACCCCCTCACGCCTGCGGTCAGCGCGTGGAAGAACGCGCGGCTGTGCTCCTCTGACTGAATCTCGCCGAGGATGACGAGGTCGGGCGACCTATGGAGTATCTTCGTGATCTCCTCGGACTTGGTCCTGGAACTCTCAGCACCCCTTTCGAACGGGTCGACACGGAGCTTCATCTGGTGATAGCCCCTCGCTAGGAGGTCCTTGGTCTCAACCGCATCCTCCACGTACACCCTGCGCAGCCTGGGGTCCAGGGCTTCGTCCAGAGCGTTCAGCAGCGTCGTCTTTCCGGTCCCCGTCTCCCCGACTATCGTGACGTTCAAACCCATTTCCAGCCCAGAGAGCAGGAATGCGGCGCTCTCCGAGGTGAGCACCCCCATCCGCACGAGGTCGAGCAGAGTCAGGTCGTTCGAGGTGAGCTTCCGGACGTCGAGCGAGAACGAGTTGACAGCGAGGGGCGCCAGATCGAGCGAAATGCGGAGCCTGCGGCCGAAGATGTCGAACTCGTTCTTGAGCGAGGGGTTCGAAAAATCCATCGTGTACCCCTTGAACGTGTCGAGGTGGGTCTCGACCGCCCTCCTCTCGCGTTCGGTCAGGGTGATGGATGTCTCGCACCTCCCATACCTGACATGGTCGAGGTACACTGCCGTGTTCGCCGCATCCACGTAGAACTCCGTCACGGAGTCGTCGAGGGAGAGCGCGTAGATGGTTGGGATGCCAACGGCCTCGAAGGCCGCCAAGCGCGACAGGGCCCGCACCCGCTCCGCGTCGCGCAGCGGCGCCAGCCTGGACACCCCCGACTGGCTGAGGACCTCGATGAGGCGCGTGAATGTCAGAGGGACGACCGAGGAGACCCTGAACGAGGCGGTCATCTCGAAGACTGCGTCGCGAAGCAGCGTCACCTCGGACGTGCTCAAGTCTGGGAGGACCTGATAGCTGGTTATCTCCCCGTCCCTCCTGATACTGTACCTGAACGG
The DNA here is from genome assembly GCA_021791695.1 of archaeon. Taxonomy (GTDB): domain Archaea; phylum Thermoproteota; class Nitrososphaeria; order Nitrososphaerales; family Gagatemarchaeaceae; genus Gagatemarchaeum. The sequence goes on from JAJYWC010000004.1 coordinate 7,884, forward strand.
CGGGACGCCATAGGACTCCACCTCTGCACCCTCGGCCCCCTGGAGCAGTTCGAGCATTAGTGGCTCTGCCCCCCGCACAGCCGCCTTCTTCCTCGCCAGTCTGTGTAGCGTCCTTGTGATGGGTCCTTCCAACAGAGACGGATGTTTCCCGGATAGAAAACCACCACTGGTTGCCGCTTAAATCACATCTCGGCGTTTATACCGAAAAACTTGGTCGAGCTGATGGAATATCTGCTGGTCTTCGGGGTGACTGCCGCGCTCGCCGGTTTCAGCGTCATGACCTTCTCCGGTTTCCTGCCTGCCCTCCACCAGACTCAAGGTCAGTCCGAGGTGGAACAGTTGGCAGGGGCCGCCGAGCTGGCCGCTCAGAACGGGAGTGCAACCATCATCCTGCCACTCGCCAACGCCACAGTGTCTTGCTCTGCCGGCCTGCTCAGCCTACAGACCGCCGGGATGGGCTATTCATCGAGCATCGGGGCGGCGTGCGCTTTCCGTGCAACCGGCCTCAACGGACTCTGCAAACTCGTTTTCGCCAGGACGGAGACGGGCGTCACGATGGAGGTTCAGGGCTGATGCCCGCCTCCAGCGTCTCGGGCCTGCTCTCCACCTCGGTGTACTTCGCTGCGGTCATCCTGCTGATGGCGGTGATAATGTCTCCAGTCGCGTCCCTCTACAGGGTCGCCAGCCTGGACTCGGCGACCCTGCTCGCGAGGGGTGTCGCGTCTCAGGTGGACAACCTCTCTCCAGGGATGGTCACGAGCGTCGAGTTCGAGTCCCCTCCCGGCGCGGCCGCCTCTGTCTCATTCGCCGGCAGCAGCGTGACTGCCACCGTGAACGGCTTCTCCGCCACCATGAACGTGGACTTGCCCCTATCGACGGCGACGCTCGACTCGGGGGTCACTTACGACATCTCGCTCGTCGACGGGGAGGTAAGCGTTGTCTAGATCTGGGATGGTCGACGTGTACATCGACCTGATCATCGAGTCCGCCCTGATGCTCGCGCTGAGCGCGGTCTGCCTCTCGGTCCTGGCCTCTCACGTGGGTGCATAGTGTGAGAATACTCGACATCGGGATCGCGACAGGATACGCGCTGCTCTGTCTCTCTCTGGTCTCGGTCATGTCACCCTACGGGAGCCAGATACAGGCTGCCGACAGCGTAGCGGATGCCCACGCCAGTGAGGCTGTCTTCGAGTACGTCCAGCACGTAGGGCTGGTCTTCCTGGCCGATGCTACCCCATCACAGGTCTGCGCCTCCCTGCAGCAGTACAGCAACTCGACCCTGACCCTCGGTGGAGTCATCGCAGGGCAGCCTTGCCCTGGGGCGCCCGCGACGTTCGAGGGCGAGTACACCCTCGACCTGCCCCTGTCTGGAAGGGAGGACACGCTAAGGGCATGGACAGAAGTGGCGTAGCTGCTACCCTGGCCTCGGTCGTTATCTTCACGACCATGCTAGTGGCCAACTCCGCGGTCTACTCCGCGCAGAACGGCTACCTCAGCGCCGCGCACCTCTCCACTGCGCAGTCGCAGGAACGCGGCTACGCCTCGGTCCTCCTCGGACTCTCATCCTTCTCGGCGCTAGTGAGCGCGCAATCGCTCCTGGAGTCCACGCCGATGGATTGCTATTCGTCGTCGGCCTACCTGAGCTCGGTGGCCGGGAGTGCAGCGGGACACGGGAGCAACGGCGGCCTGCTGTTCTCGACCAGCTCATCCTGGTCTTACGTCGCCGGCCCCTCTCCCGAGGATGCCAGCGCCCTGCTGCCGTCGGAGTTCGGCGGCTACTCGGCAGGGGACCTCAACATCGAGCTCGAGACGTCGGTTGCCGAGTCGTACGCTGGCGGTCTTCCCTCGTACTCGGTGGAGCAGTCGCAGGTGGTCCACCTCGGGGTCCACCCCGAGGCGATGGCAGCCGCGTGTCAGTCTGCTCTCTCGGGGCTTCGCGGCTCTCTCGCTGCCGCCCACACCTGTGACCCGAAGGTCGTCGCGGGGCTGGCATCCTCCGGGGGCCTCTCGAGTCCCGGTTCACTCGGCGACGGAGCCAGCGTCAGCGGCTCGGCCGGCAGATGCACGATATCCTACTGGGTCAGGATGACCCAGACAGGGATAGAAGGGGTATCGGGTACGTTTCAGTGGAGTGTCTTTGGGAGTGGCTCTCTCGAGACCTCACTGCTTCCTGGATCAACCCCATCCGGGACTTGAAGATCTCGACGTACTGCTCCCTCACGGTGTACTCGGCAACCTCGGAGCATGCGGCGACCTCTCTCTGCGAGAAGACCTTCTTCCTGCCTTCGGTCTCCGAGAGCGCGACCTCGGCTGCGTAGACCGCCGTCGCAGCGAGACCCCTTGGATTGTGTCCTCCCCTCGACGGTCCGTCGACCCGCTCCAGCGCGAGCTTCGCCGTCTCAAGGAGCCTGTTGGTGTAGCCGGCGGGCATCCCGCCGCTCTTGACCAGGGCTCTGGGGAGGTGCGCGAGGACCCTCCCGAGATACTCCTCTGCCCTCCTCGGCCTCGTCTTCACGGGAGAGTCGATGGAGATCTGGATTATGGTCGACGCCTTCACGCGGTAACCCAGATTCCTGTGAGCCTCCATCACCTCTCTCACGCCCGCGCTGGTCACGCCAAGCCTCTTGCAGGCGTTGATTATCGCAAAGGCCGAGACCGACGCTATCGTCACCTCGCCCCTCTCCTTCCGCATCTCAATCACCTCGCGCGCTATGTTGACCGACTCGCCGACGACCATCCTCGGCAGACTCAGCTTCTCGCAGACGCGCTCGACCAGCTTCGCGCAGGTGTACAGCGAGGCGCCCTCCCTGTATGAAAAGTCCGAGATCGTCTTCAGGTACTTGAAGGTGGACGCAGACTTGGAGAACCCCGTAGAGAAGCGCTCCTCATACCCATAGTCCATCGGACCCAGGTAGCTCCCCAGGGAGTGTGCCGTGTAGTCTATCGCCTGCGGCACCCTGTTCTCACCCGTCTCAACGACCTCCTTGTCGGTCACCATCCCACACGAGGAACAGACGAGCTCCTCACCAACGTCGACTATCCTCCCCGAGCACTGGACACACCCGTCTTCACGCGAAGCAAGCATGGCGCAAGACCGGTCAAGTCGGCTAATCCGCTGGCCCCGACACCCAGGCACCACATGACGACGCCCTGCGAGGCGGCTTGCTATGTCCATGGCGCGGAGAGAGGTGGGTACGCTGAAACTGATGCCCGAACCCTTAAGTCATCCGGCACAGGCCGCCGCACAGACCCGAGTTGAAGCCCAGGAAGGTCGTCGACATCCGGCTCGCTCCCTCGCGCGAAGTGGTCGCGCTGGTCAACCAGATGGACAAGGCTGGCGGCTTCATGGGCAAGGACCTCGCCGAGGTCGCGCAGATCTACGTCGATATGCTCTCGGACAAGTCCTGCACCAAGTTTCTCTCGTTCCCGGCAGCGCCGATGGCGACGGGCATGAGGGGGGTGATCGTCGACATGGTCAAGGAGCACATGGTCGATGTCATCATAACCACGTGCGGCACGCTCGACCACGACCTCGCGCGCTCTATGGGCGACTACTACCACGGCAGCTTCAACATGGACGACGCCAAGGTGCAGAAGATGGGGTACCACAGGCTGGGGAACATCCTAGTCCCGCTCGACGATTATGGCCCCGCGATCGAGCGAAAGATGCAGCCCTGGCTCGAGGACGTCTACGAAAGCGGAACGAAGAGCCTCAGCACCGAAGAGTTGTGCTCGGAGCTCGGACGGTCCGTCGAAGACGAGGAGAGCCTGCTCTACTGGGCCAGCAAGAAGGGCGTGCCCATCTTCATCCCGGGGCCGATGGACGGTGCGGTCGGCTCCCAGGTCTGGCTTTTCGCCAACAAGCACCCCGACTTCGGTATAGACGTTATCAAGGACGAGAAGAGGCTCTCCGACATCGTCTTCGAGTCAACCAGAACAGGGGCGCTCGTGATAGGCGGAGGCATAAGCAAGCACCACACCATCTGGTGGAACCAGTTCAAGGGCGGCCTGGACTACGCGTGCTACGTGACGACGGCGGTCGAGTACGACGGCTCGCTGAGCGGCGCCCAGGTCAGGGAGGCAGTCTCCTGGGGGAAGGTGAAGGAGAAGGCGAGACAGACGACCCTCTACTCCGAGGCCACGATTGCCCTCCCGCTCATCGCGACGTACGCGCTCACGAAGACGAAGCGCCGATGACCGATGTCTTTGGACCGTATCGCGCCCGTTAGTTTATAACGGGTTCCCAAATCCCCCGATGGGCAAGGTAGACTAACCGCATTGGGTATTGACTATGGGTTAATCGCCGCCGGCGTTTCTGCGGTGGCACTTCTGTATGCTCTCGTCCTCTTCTTCGCCGTGAGAAGGCAGGACCCCGGAACGGCAAAGATGACGGAGATAGCGATGGCAGTAAGGGTCGGCGCCAACGCCTTCCTGCGCAGGGAATACACCGTCATCGCGCCCGTCGCGATAATCATCGCGGTCCTGATCTACGTCGGCATCGACATCCCCCTAAAGACGGGAGGTGTGACGGCCGTGGGGTTCCTCGTCGGTGCGGCCCTTTCTGCGCTCGCCGGATACATCGGCATGGCCGCGACCGTCAGGACAAGCTCGAGGACGGCCCAGGCAGCAAGGAAGGGGCTCGGACCCGCTCTGACCCTAGCATTCAGGGGCGGAGGGGTCATGGGCATGGCCGTTGTCGGGTTCGGCCTTCTCGGCGTCTCGCTCTTCTACCTAGCCTACCAGTCCGTGATAGTATCGACGCCCGCGGTCATCGCGGGCCTCGGATTCGGCGCGTCGCTGATCGCCATGTTCATGAGGGTCTCAGGCGGCATCTACACCAAGGCGGCGGACGTGGGTGCGGACCTCGTCGGCAAGACCGAGGCGGGCATCCCCGAGGATGACCCGAGGAACCCGGCAGTGATCGCTGACAACGTCGGCGACAACGTGGGGGACTGCGCAGGAATGGGCGCGGACGTCTACGAGTCCTTCGTCGTGACCTCCATAGCCGCCCTCATCTTGGCCGCCCTCATCACCTCGAAGGCGTCGACCTTCGGCTCGCTCACCTCCCTCATCTCCTCCAACGAGCTTCTGATCTACCCGCTCATGCTCGGAGCCGCGGGGATCATCGGCTCGATACTCGGCGGGCTCTACATCCGCAAGTCGATCAAGAAGAACCCGATGGGGGCACTCAACATCGCCCTCATTATCTCTGCGGTCATCGCGGTGGCCATCGACGCGGCGATATCCACGAGCGTCTTCGGCGGTAGCGAACTCGGCTACGGACTGCTCGCCAGCGCGATCGTCGGCATCGTCGTCGTGATCGTGATAGAGCAGGTCGCCGACTACTTCACGTCCTACGAGCACAAGCCGGTGCAGTTCGTGGCCGAGGCGAGCCAGACTGGTCCTGCGACGAACTTCCTGGCGGGCTTTTCGAGTGGGCTCCAGAGTACCGCGCCTTCTGCGGTGGTCCTCGTGCTCGCGATAGCCATCTCCTACTTCATCGGCTACTACGTCTCTGGCGAGAACGTTCTCTTCGGAGTCTACAGCACGGCCGTGGCCACAATGGCTGAGCTCTCCCTGACCGGTGTCATCATGTCGATCGACTCGTTCGGGCCCATCACGGACAACGCCAACGGCATCGTCGAAATGGCGGGTCTCGAGGCGGGCGTGAGAGAGGTGACCGACGAGCTGGACGCGGTCGGGAACACGACCAAGGCGACGACCAAGGCATTCGCGGTGACATCTGCGGCGCTGGCGGCAGTGGCAATCTTCTTCGCTTTCCAGAGCGAGGTCAACACCCAGATAGTGGGCAACCTCAGCCTCATGTCCAAGTATGGTCTCGTGCCCGGTGAGAGCCTGGCGTTCGCGCTCTCTGACCCGAGGGTGATCATAGGCCTCTTCATCGGGAGCCTCCTACCCTTCTACTTCTCGAGCTTCCTGATCCAGGCCGTCGGCAGAGCCGCCATCAAGATGGTGAACGAAGTCAGGCGCCAGTTCAAGGAAATACCGGGAATCATGGAAGGCACGGCCAAACCCGACTATGCCAAGTGCGTAGACATCAGCACGACCGCCGCGCTCCGGGAGCTGGCCAAGCCCGCCCTGCTCGCAGTGGGGACTCCGCTCGTCGTTGGGTTCATCCTAGGGCCCGTGGCCCTCGGAGGACTTCTCATAGGAAGCGTGGTCACAGGGGTCTTCCTCGCATTCATGATGACGAACGGAGGCGCTGCTTGGGACAACGCGAAGAAGTACATAGAGATGGGCAACTTCGGCGGGAAGAAGACCCCCGCTCATGCGGCGGCGGTGATGGGGGACACGGTGGGAGACCCGTTCAAGGACACGGCCGGCCCCGCGATCAACTCGCTGATCAAGGTCCTGAACACGATATCCATCGTCTTCGTCTCGGCTATAGTGCTGCTCGCGCTTTTCGTCTAAGTCTTTAGCCGGACGTCTGACAGGCCACAGGAGGGACAGCGATCGATGGCCTTCGCCTCTGTCTCCTCCCTCTTCATCTCGGCCCCGCAGCACGGGCAGGATTGACCTACGCTCCGCATGCGGGGTGCCTCGAGTCCTCGGGATACCTACTGGACGGCTACCACGTCTATCTCGACCAGCACGTCATCCCTTGCGAACCCCGTCGCGACGGTGGTCCTGCAGGGCTTGTGCGCGCCCATGACGCCCGAATAGACCGCGTTCATGTCCTTGAAGTGCCCGCCGTCCTTGAGGAAGACAGACGCCTTCACGACTTTGTCGATGCTGCTCCCGGCCGCTTCCAGCACCGCCTTGATGTTCTCGAGGGTCTGTTTGGTCTGCTCGTTGATACCTCCAGACACCATCATCCCCGTCTTCGGGTCGATGCCTACCGTGCCCGAGACGAACACGAAACCGTTCGCGACTATCCCCTGTGAGTACGGACCCTGCGGCTTGACCCCTTTAGGAGTCTCTATGATCTTCATGGCCGCGCTGATGCAGCACCGTGCTATTATCTTTGCGCCGTCGGGTCGGCGGGTTCACAACCCTTAAGATTCGACCAGAAGCGGTCGGCCCGGTTTTGATAAAGCTCCCGCGCAATGTCATCATCGTCCTCGCGGTGGTGCTCATCGCCCTCGTGGCGCTGACGTTCTACCTCCAGTACAACGCGGGCCAGAGCGGCGGGCCGTGGACGGCCACCACTCCCTACCCACTCTCCACCGGAGGAACGCCTGGGGTGTTGGGCCAGTCTTGCGTGACCGCCTCGGCGACGGTCTACTGCGTCGGCGGGGAGGACGTGAGCAACTCTCCCCGAGACTCGGTCTACTACGCGTCACTCTCCCCCTCCGGGATCGGCAACTGGACGCTCGACCAGTACTCCTACCCGCAGCCCATAATGTTCGCCTCTTGCGTGACGTACTCCGGCTACGTCTACTGCGTCGGAGGAACGCACACCAGCACTGGCAACGACACATCGTCGTCATACTTCGCCCCGGTCCAGGCATACGGGCTGGGTAACTGGACGGCGACCTCCCCCTATCCGATTCAGACCGACAGCCAGTCGTGCGTCACCGCGACCGGATCGATCTTCTGCATCGGCGGCGAGAACGAGACTGCCGGCTCCGGTTCCTCGGCGACCGACAGCATCTCGGTCTGGTACGCCAGCCTCTCAGACTCTGGGATTGGCGTCTGGGCCAGGACCACGGCCTATCCCGGCGTCTTCTTCCCGTCTTGCTCCGCTCTGGGGGGCTACGTCTACTGCGTCGGCGGACAGACCAGCTCCGGCACTCCCGTTTCCTCGTCCTACTACGCCCCTGTATCTCCCTACGGACTCGGACAGTGGGCCGCGAGCAGCACCTACCCAGCCGATACGATAGCGCAGTCCTGCGCAGTCGCATCCACGACGCTGTACTGCGTGGGAGGACTCGTGACCGGGGGTTCGTCCACGAACAGCGTCTACTACGCCGGCCTCTCTCCCTCGGGGGTGGGGTCATGGCAGCAGGGTGGGAGCTACCCGATGGGGCTCGCAACCCAATGCGTGGCGTCCTCAGGCTATGTGTACTGCATCGGCGGCTATGACCCGAGCGCCGGTCCTACTCCGGATTCGTTCTACGCTCCGGCGGTCTCTGCGACGGCCTCGAGCTCCACAGGCTAGGCTTCTTCGGGCTCTTCGAGCTTCAGCCCGCCAGCGAGCTTGCGGAGCTCCTCGGCTGCCTTCTCCCTCTCTTCCTTCAGCTGCAGCTTCACCTCCCTCGCCGCATCCAGCTCGACGAGCTTCGACTCGATGTCGCCGAGCCTCTTCCAGAGGTCCTCGTAGATTCCGCCCGCTGCGTCCTTCGCTCCCTCGATCGACCTGCGTACAGTCTGAAGGTTCAGCGTCTCCTCCTCGAGCATCTTCAGAGCGCCCTCGAGCTCCCTGACCTTCTTCTGCTGAGGTTCGGTGGAAGGCCCGGACCTTCCCATGAGCTTCGAGAAGAACGAGACTGACTTCCTTTCCTCCTCCATCTGGTGGAGCTTCTTCCTCTCCTCCTCGAGGTCAAGGCTCTTGCTCGTCTTCTCCCCACCGATGGCGCTCAGCCTGGAGGAGATTCTCTCCTCCTCCTCCTTCAGCCTGGCCCTGATCTCTCCCTCCTCCTTCCTCACCGCCTCTATCTCAGAATCGACCTGCGACGAGTCAGCATACTTCGAGAACTCGACGCCTATCTCATTCCCTTTATCGTGCAATTCCCTAGTCAGCGCGGTCTTTCCCACCTTCTCCTCGAAGTCGTCTAGGGACCTCTTCAGGCTCTTGAGCCAGCTCTGCAGGTCGTAGCCACCGGGTTCAGTGGACAGTTTCTGATGGCCAAGGTGCTCCAGTGACTCGACCAGCCTCTTCCTAGCATCCTCCTTACTCGATTCCTTCGAAGGCGCTATCCGTCTCTTGGGGGCGTGGAACTCGCCCTTGGCCCTCTTGGGCTTCTTGGGCGACCTTGCCTTCCCTCCGCTGCGGGGACTGCGGGATCTGCCGGCGCTCAAGGTTTCGCTGCCAAGGCCCCGGCTCCAGTCGATTTAAGGATGGATGATGGACGCTAGCGATCTTCTGGAGGAATTCAGCGCTCGCCGTGGACGGTGCAAGACGCCAAGCTAGAGCTGTCCGATGACGAAAGGACTCGGTTCCCCTCTGCGGATACAGACGGCTGCGTCCAGCTAACCCATCAGAGGTGGGAGTGGGAATCGAACCCACTTGAATGCGCTCGCTGCGACGAGGTCCCTGCAGGCGCACGCGTAGCCACTCCGCCATCCCACCGCAAAGCGCCGTTCATCGCGCGGCTAATTATGCGTTAACAGCCCGCGTCTCTTTTATGAACGGAGGGCGCGCCCTCGTCGTCATGGCTGGGTTGCTCACCGATGAACAGCTGGTCAGGGAGCTCAGGGTCCTCTACGCTAACAGGCCGATGCAGTTCAACAAGCTGGTCTTCAAATACTACAAGGGCGAACGCGCGAAACAGATTGTCGATACGCTGAAGACCTGGCCAAAGTAAAGCGCGCTTAGACTCTTCTGCGGATAAGGTCAAGCCTGACTTCAAGAATCTTTATATCGAATATTCGTGGCAGCGGCTGTGCTCTCATGTTTCCGGTGGTGCTCGCTGTGGAGGCTCCAACGACGGCCATATGGTTTACTCTTCTGCGATATTACCTGTTCTTGGGTTTCGCGGCTGGAGCTATCGTCGTCGTTTGGATGCTGTACTTTGTGGTCAAGTACAGAGAGAGGAAGGACGTAAAGTCCGCCCCTGTGTACCATCACGAGGAGGAGACCGGCTGGGGTAACTGGAAGACCGTCGTGTTGACCCTGCTCATCACGGGTGGCGTACTAGCCTTCGTCGAGTACGAGACCTTCGCGTCGACCGGGCTCATAGTCCCGCCAGTCACGAACGGAGACCCTGTCTACATCAATGTCACCGGTCAGCAGTTCCAGTGGAGTTTCACCTACTCCAACGGTTACACCTCGATCGGCAATCTTACCGTCCCGGTCAACCAGATAGTCATCCTTAACATTACATCGATAGATGTGGACCATTCATTCTCTATCCTCTCACTGAACGTAGCTAAGGACGCCCTGCCCGGCATCCACAACTTCGTGTGGTTTAACGCCACACAGACGGGCTTCTTCAAGGACGACATCAGGTGCAAGGAGCTGTGCGGGGTGGGGCACGCCCTCATGATAGCGGACTTCAACGTGACGACGGCGGCCGGGTTCAACGCCTTCCTGGCGGCGCACGCCCCTTCCACTGCGCATACCACCTCTACCTCGATAACGGGACCCACCCAGACGGTGTACCTTCCCCTTGGTGCAGGAGGACCCCAGCAGCTTAACTTCTCACCGGCGACTTTGACGGTCGCCGCGGGTACTACGATAACCTTCGTGGACCAAGACACGTATGCACCTCACGACGTCTACTTCACGAGCGTGCCGGCAGGCGCGAGCGTCCCGACGAACCCATCGCCGGTCCTGACCAACGGAGACACTTTCACAGTAACGCTGACGACTCCCGGCACGTACCACTATGAGTGCCAGTTCCATCCACTCTGGATGCAGGCCACGATCGTGGTGACAGGCTGAGCGCCTAGCGTAAATCTTGCTCACATCAGTACTCGGTGAGGAACAACGCCAAGTCGAAGTCTCCCTGATTCACCCGTCCGCAAGACCGCGACCCCGCCCAAGACGAGGGGGAATCGGACTTTCTCGATCTCGACCATCGTCATCCTAGTTCTCGCCGCGATTGCGGGCATTACGTACTACGTCGGGACGCCCCCTGCCCTACCGAGCGTCCACAGCGCAACTTCGTGCCCCAAAGGAGCGCCGCAGGTGACGATACCTCAAGGTGTGGGCACCAACTCGAACATCCACTTCCAGCCGCCGAGTCTGACCGTCGTCATCGGAATCAATAACACCGTTGGATGGAATGACTTGGACACGACGACGGCGCACATCGTCTCTTCAGTCTCGGTGCCGCCCAACAGCATCCAGTGGAACCTCAACATGACGGGCGGCAACAGTTACTGCGTGACTCTCTCCATCCCCGGTACTTACAGCTACGAACTAAGACTTCCGGCGGTCGTCGTCGGGATAATCATCGTTAAGACGGCAGGATGAAAAATCCACCATGATCTCTTGCGCGGTTTTTTCGGCCGTTTTGATTCATCGGCCCAACGCGCGCCGCATTGGATGAGTTAAAGGGTTCTGATTCCGGCCTCTTCTAGGGGGGTTAACCGGACGGCCGGGGCATTTTCTCGGATAACGGGAGAAATCTGAGAACTGCAGATTAATCTTCGAATGGCGAATAGCTCCTATAATTTTTCAGGGCAGTAAAATGTCTCTGTTTTCCGAAATAACCCCATTTTTTCCTCTTCTACCATGAGCTTAAATACAAAAGAATACTCTGTCTCGGCGAGGAAAACAAGCCGTGGTCACCGGCTACTGCGTCTACGAGAAGAAGAAGAATAGGGAGATCAAGAATCCAAAGCAGATCAAGCTCAAGAACGGGAGAGCTGCGATCAAGGGCACCTGTGGATCCTGCGGAAAGCCAATATTCAGAATCGGTAAGCTCAAGTAGGAAACTCTCCCTTTCCTTTTTATTTTATCCAGAGAGAAGAGCTTATCACGCCTGAGGCGGGAGCTCTCCTCTCGATGCTCCGCCTCTACAACAGCCTCGGGAGAAAGCTGGAAGCCTTCCAGCCCATCCGGGTCGGAGAGGTGCGGATGTACACGTGCGGCCCGACGGTCTGGAACTACGCGCACATCGGAAACTTCAGGACCTTCACATTCGAAGATATCCTGAGGAGATACCTAGCCTACAAGGGGTACAAGGTCACTCAGGTGAAGAACCTGACCGACGTAGAAGACAAGATAATCAGCGGAATGAAGAGCAGCGGTAAGAGTCTAAACGAGCTGACGGACTATTACAGCGAGGCCTTCATGCGGGACATGGACGCCCTCAACTTCCAGAGGGCCGAGTACTACCCCCGTGCGACCGAGCACATCCCCGAGATGGTCGCGATGATAGAGAAGCTTATCTCCAAGGGTCACGCATACAAGGCCGACGACGGTTCCGTCTACTATGCCATAAGGACGTTCGAGAGATACGGCGCGCTCTCAGGCGTGAAGCCCGACGAGCTCAAAGAGGGGGCGCGGGTCAGCGCCGACCACTACGAGAAGGCTGGGGCGCACGACTTCGCCCTCTGGAAGGCATGGGACCCCGACGACGCGGACGTCTTCTGGGAGACGAGTCTGGGCAAGGGTCGGCCCGGTTGGCACATAGAGTGCTCGGCCATGGCGGTCCGGTACCTAGGGGAAAGCTTCGACATACACACCGGAGGGAAGGACCTCCGCTTCCCGCATCACGAGAACGAGATAGCCCAGTCGGAGGCGGCCACGGGGAAGAAGTTCGCGAGGTACTGGCTCCACGCAGAGTTCCTCAACGTCGAGGGCGAGAAGATGGCCAAGTCAGCGGGCAATTTTGTCACCGTCAGGGAGATGCTCGAGCGGGGATTCAACCCCCGGGCGATACGGCTCTTCTTGATAGGCGCACACTACCGCGAGGAACTGAACCTTTCAGACGATTCGCTAGCGCAGGCGGGAAAGAACATAGAAAGGATGGATGAGCTCGTCAGCCGTTTGGCGACGGCGAGAACTTCTCTCGGAGACGACCTAGCGGAGGGGCTCGCCCTCTCCTTCCAGAGAGAGTTCGAGACCGCGATGGACGATGACCTGAACGTCCCGAGGGCTCTCGCAGCCTTCTTCACCTTCCAGCGGTCTCTCAACTCTGCGATCGACTCGGGCAGGGTCTCCTCGCAGGGCCGGCAGGTGGCCCTCGACGTGCTCAGAAGGGTCGACTCGGTGCTAGGTATAATGAAGTTCGCTGAGGATGTCCTCGCCCCGGAGCTTATGGCTCTGATCAGGTCCCGAGAGGCGGCGAGAGCGGAGGGCGACTACAAGAGGGCTGACGAGCTTCGTGCGCAGCTCAGGGCCAAGGGGATACTGGTCCAGGACACCGCTTCCGGCTCGCAGTGGAGGCGAGCCTGAGTGCGTCCGCTTGTAAAGAACTGGTTAACACTCGCTCAACTTGAGTGAAGCCAGTGGTATTAGTCCTCCTTAAGACTGCAAGCGACCATGCAACAGGAAGCCTCCGTAGCGGACGCCAGGGAGTTTTCGGCGTCACAGCTCAAGCGGAGCGTGTTGCTGTCGAGGGGGTACAACCGCCTGAAGGTCGACCCTGACGGTTCCATTTCGAACCTGCATTCTCTGAGCGCACGACGCTTGGTCTTCGGCCGCGAGGACATGATGGTCTTCAAGGTACAGGCTGGCATCCTGGTCTCCCAGCGGGCGAGGGACTTCAGGGTGAGGCTCTCTCCTGGACGCCTCGAGCTCGTCTCGAACGAGAATCATCAATTCTCGGTCTCCACGAGGTTGCTCGGGGGCGGCTCCGCGGGCTACATCCGCTCGGTGCGTCTGACCAACAGGTCAGATTCCCAGGTGCGACTGAGAGTGGTGGTGCTCCACGACCCGACATCGATGAGCTTCAGGCGCGAGCGCGACCCACCCGGCGAGATAGGGGTGAACGCGTTCAACAGAGGGGACCACGTCGTCATGGACGACGCTGGCGACACTACCGGCGTCCGCGTCATCGGATTCTCCCCCAGGCCGTCAGCGGTCTACATGACGAAGGACAAGCAGAGGGCGATAGAGCTCCTGAACTCCGGCGAGCTCCCTGACAGTGTGGCGGGCATGTCTGGGGCGATCCTCTTGTTGACCCAGTGGGAGTTCGACGTCCCTCCGGGCGGCCGCACCGACCTGAGGATAACTGCACTGTACCATCCGTCGTCGCTGGAGACCGTGCTCTCCGAACTCGGCGCGCTCTCGACACAGCGCGCGGTGGACAGGGACGACGTCGAGTCTGGAGCTGTGTTCAGGTGTTCTCTCCCGTCTCTCAACTTCTCATACAGTTGGGCAAAGGCCGCGCTGGGGTCCATCGAAGGCGAGGAAGACCGTCTCGACCGGTTGTCATCCGGCTTTGGTCTGAGGCTAGCGAGGCCAGACTGGTTCGAGAAGCAGTTCGAGGCTGAAAGAATCTTGATGGGAAAGAACGGCCTCCTACCCCATTCAGGCTTCGGGGGGGCGGGGGTCCTTGAGACGTCCCTGTTCATCGTCAACGCGTGCGGATACATCAAGACGAAGTGTGACAGGAAGCTGGGGAAGCGGTGGTATCCGTCTCTGCGGAAGGCCGGCAAGGGGCTGGAGGCTCTGGCCGCTGACGGCCTCATCAGGACCGCCGCGGAGCGGCCGGAGGGATGGAGGCGGCGGTTGGGCTCGGGCTATCCCACGGGCACGCTCAGCGAAGTCAACCTCCTGGCCGCCAAGGCCCTGGGGGAGCTGGCCGATGTGGCATACCTGGTAGGCAAGGGGGCCGACTCGGGTGAGTTCAGAGAATCGAACGTGAAGCTGCTGCGCGCCCTGAACGCCTCACTGAGAGACACGGAGAGTGGTAACCTGGCTCTGAACATCGACCCTCAGGGAAGGCTGCACAAGGAGCTGACCGCGGACCAGATGACGTCGCTTTCGTGCAACCCGTTCGACCACAACCTGGTATCCTCGATGGTCCATCGGATGCTAGAGCCGGATTTCGAGTCTGGTTTCGGTCCGAGGACGGTGCCGACGAGCAACGCGCTCTACTATAGCCCAAGCTACGGTGACGGGCAGCTTGGCGGCTACTGGACAAGAGCCGCTCTCGCCCATGCGACGCTCGCGTACGCATCGGGCTATCCGAGCATAGGGGCGATGCAGCTAGAGAAGGTCGCGCGACTCGTCTACACAGACTGCGAGAAGCTCGGCGGCGTCCCTGGCGAGTTCCCGTACTGGGTCGACCCCGAGAAGAAGACCATACCCGGCAGCGGGTCAGACCCGGTCGCCGCCTCAAACTTCATCCAGGCACTTCTTATCGGCGAGGCTGGGCTTGACTTGACTAAAAAACCCCGTCTGAATCCTCCACTCGCGTCAAAGGTACGTTGGTTCCTGTTCCGTGACATGGACATTGGAGGGAGGGGGTCGCTCTTCGTGGGCAGGTCGGCAAGACAGGTCCTGGGTGTCTCGAGCTACGCACGCCTGGACTGGGAGGGTGCCAAGTCCTTCCCCAGCTGCGAGCCGCTCGACGTCCATCCCCCGGTCGAGGGGCTGGTCTTCTGGGACCAGTCCTCCGTTCTAGTGTGCCTCGGGAACACCTCCGGGGTCGACGCGATAGCCAGCGTCTCGATCCCCCTGAACGGCAAACCGGTCTCCCGGGCTCTGTACGCGGACTTTGAGGAGTACAACCAGGAAAGTTCGACCTGGCAGAAGGTCGAGCGGAAGAGGCTGCTTGAACGGCTGGAGTTCAGGACGGAGCTGAAGGCCGCGTCGTGGAGATGCGTCCGCGCTGTTCAGATAACGTCATAAACCGAGTCCATAGAACCACCTATCAGGGCTTCATGTCGGGTCGGGCAAAGATATCGTTGTACAATGGCATCGTCGTCGAATACGGCGAATCCACTTACGCCCTCGACCCGAAGGGGCCGTCCAAGTCGCACTACACGTTCGTCTCGCACGCGCACATGGATCACGTGCAGAACCCGGACCCGAACTCCCGCGTGCTGGCGTCCCGTGAAACCAAGATGCTCGCCAAGGCTCGGGGCTTCGACCTTGGAAGGACTACCGAGAGCGCTGATGGGGTGAAGCTACTGGACTCCGGACACATCCTTGGCGCGAGGGCCATCAGCATCGGGGACGAGGTCTTCTACACGGGCGACGCGGCTGGAAGGGACCGGGCGTTCATGGGCAAGTGCAGAACCCGGAAGGCGAGGGTACTGATAACGGAGACGACCTTCGGCAAGAGTAACTACGTCTTCCCACCGATCGAGCAGGTGGAGAAAGAGGTCAACTCGAAGATAGGGATGATGTTCGACAAGGGCAGGCCCGTGGTGCTCATGGGGTACGCCCTGGGAAAGTCCCAGGTCCTGTCGCACCTTTTCTCATCCTGGTCCCCGCTCTACTTCCACGAACAGGTCGCGAAGATGAACGACGTCTACGTCCAGTGCGGCGTATCCCTCAAGTCGGGGAAGAAGGTCTCGGCCGACCTCAGCGACCTCCCCAGGGGTCCCTGGGTGATGGTCTCACCGATGATGAGCTCTCGCAACAAGCTCGCGCAGCGCCTGAAGAAGGAGTACCGGGCCGCGTTCATTGCCTTCAGCGGATGGGCGGCGGACCCGGGATACGCTTACTCCCTGGGCGCCGATTTCGCTTTCGCCGTGAGCGATCACTGCGACTACAAGGAGCTCACAACCCTGGTCCACGACGTGTCGCCGGAGGTGGTCTACACGACGCACGGGTTCACCCAAGAGTTCGCGGCAGACCTCAGGAGTCAGGGATTCGACGCCAAGCCCCTGGCCGGCTACCAGACCTTCCTTTCGGAGTACTAGGTCGAAGCGTTCTGGACGGAGGACTTACTTTCGGACTTGAAATCCTTCAGGAACGCCACGAGTGAGACGAAATTCGGGTTGTTATCGACCTTGCGCAGAGGGACCCTTATGTCCTGGTTGGCGATGTTGACCGCGAAGTGCGTCTGGTAGGGCACCCTTGTGAAGGAGACCGCGAAGAAATGGATTCTTCCCTCGAGCGCCTCCTTCACGACATCGTCAGTGTCAGCGAACCTCCAGGTCGAGAACGCGATCCCGTCTATCCAGTTCACTGTCGGAATCATGGTTATCTGCTGCGACAGGTTCTGTCTCATCACCTCCTCGAAGAAGGCCTTGTTATCGTACTCCAGAATCTGGTGGACTACGATCTCTTCGACGGGCTCGTACGTGATCTTGGGCATTGCTCTGCGAGCGCACCTCAGGTTCCGCCTCGTTAAATACGGCACGGTGGTGGCGCCTGAACATGCATGCGGACGTACGGCGCGACCCCGGGTGTGCTTGACATGAACTTCGGGCAGTTCGTAACGAAGGGGATCAAGTTCGGCCTCGTCGGCGCAGCGGGAACCGTCCTCAACCTTGGACTACTCTACGCCCTGACCGAGTACGGTCACGTCTACTACCTTTACTCAGAGCTCGCCGCCATCATCATAGTCTTCGCTTTCAACTACATCGGGAACATACTCGTGGGCAACATAAAGCTGGACAAGGAGAAGAAGAACGATGCCGTCTGACTCGAACCTCAGTTCGGGCGGCCAAGGCTTTTAAAATTGTGAGAGTACATGCGAGGCGGCATTGAGTGGTTATAAAATCGGGCCAGACTGAGCCTACTGCCGACAATCCGCTGCCGGCCAGCTACGACTGGAGGGCCGTCGAGGCACGGGTAAGGCGATTCAACTCGGAGGCAGACTTCCATAAGCAGGTCGCTGACGCTCTCGGGATGAACCCCGTCGTGGGCTACGTAGAGGGACCGCCCACTCTGAATGGAGTGCCCCATATCGGGCACATACGCGGCCGGATCATGAAGGACCTGTGGTACCGTTTCGGCACTCTGTCGAAGAAGAATATAGTCTTCAGGGCCGGATGGGACTGCCAGGGCCTACCGGTCGAGCTTCAGGCGGAGAAGGAGCTGGGTCTCTCGGGGAACAAGTGGGAGGACCTGAAGGCCATAGGAGAGGAGAAGATGGTGGAGGCGTGCAAGAGGCTCATCTCGAAGTACCTTGCGGCTTGGGAGGAGTCGGACGGCCTGCTGGGTCTGATGCTCGACAGGGAGAAGGCGTACATGACCTACCGCGACGCGTACATCGAGAAGGAGTGGAAATTCCTCGAGACGGCGTGGACCGACGGGATACTAGGGGAGGGGTTCAAGGTGGTGCCCTACTGCCCCAGCTGCATGACATCGCTCAGCCACGCTGAGGCGGTGCTGGGCTACGAGACACTCGAGGACCCGAGCCTGTACTACAAGGTGAGGATGGCGGACGGCGCCTACCTGGTCATCTGGACGACGATGCCGTTCACCGTGGTCACTGACGAGCTGGTCGGCGTGAAGCCTGACGCTGACTATGATTACGTCAGGGTCGACGACGAGATATGGGTGCTAGGGCACCAGAGAAAGGAGGCTCTCGCCAAGGAGCTGAACCTCGAGCTCGGCGCGACCGTCAAGACCGTGAAGGGGAGAGACCTGGAGGGCCTGGGGTACCAGCACCCGCTGGTCTCGATGATACCCGGCCTCGAGAGGCTCGCCAAGGAGGGGAAGATACACAAGGTCGTCGCCGAGGAGTTCGTCGACACCGCGACGGGGACCGGCCTCGTCCACCTTGCGCCTGGGAACGGAGAGGAAGACTTCCAGGTGGCCATGAGGAGGAAGATACCTATCTTCGCACCGATAGACGACAGGGTGAGGTTCACGGAAGAAGCCGGCAGGTTCTCGGGACTGTTCGTGCGTGACTCTGACAACGTAGTGGCCAAGCTCCTCGAGGAGAGCGGGAACCTCGTGAGCAACGGGAGGCTGGAGCACGAGTATCCAACCTGCTGGCGGTCCGGCCATCCGCTGGTCTGGGTGGCGAGACGCGAGTACTTCTACTGGATAGACCGGATAAAGGACAAACTGGTGGAGGCCGCCGAGAAGGTCGAATACTACTTCGACCAGCCGCGCAACCGCTTCCTCGAGTTCATCAGGCAGTCGCCTCCATGGTGTATCTCGCGGGAGAGGATATGGGGGACTCCCCTCCCGATATGGGCCTGCACCTCGTGCAAGGAGAAGGTCCCGGCTTTCTCAAGGAAGAGCATCGTTGAGCAGGCCGTCTCGCTCCCCGATGGACCGGACTTCGAGCTTCACAGGCCCTGGATAGACCGCGTCGTCCTGAAGTGCCCCAAGTGCGGTTCGGAGGCCCGGAGGGAGCCATTCGTCCTCGACACGTGGCACAACAGCGGGTCGGCGCCCCTGGCTTCCTTCACCGACGACGAGAGGGCGCGGCTCGTGCCGGTCGAGCACCTCACCGAGGGGATAGACCAGACTAGGGGATGGGCGTACACGTTGCTAGTTCTCAACGTGATCTACCAGAGGCAGCCCGCAGCGCCGTACCGGGCTTTCCTCTTCCAGGGGCACGTGCTAGACGAAAAGGGGCGCAAGATGAGCAAGAGCCTGGGTAACGTGCTCGACGCGCTCGGGATGCTCCAGAACGACTCGGTAGACCTGCTCCGATACTACATAATGTGGAAGAGTTCCCCGGTCGACGCGGTGAGCCTCGACGTCAAGGAGATGAAGACGCGGCCCTACCAGGTTCTCAACACGCTCTACCACCTGCACGTCTACCTCAAGCAGAACGGTCAGCAGGATGGCTTCGACCCCACAGTGAACACGGTCGCGTGGGCCCGGGACAAGGGGCTCCTGACCTCAGTCGACAGGTGGCTCATAGCGAACCTCACCGAGGGCGCGGATGCCGTCAAGAGAGCCTACAGAGACTGCCGCTACAACGACGCTTGTAAGCAGCTCGAGAGGCTCGTCGTAGAGGTGCTGAGTCAGACCTACATCAGGATGGTCAGGAACGAGCTCTGGAGCGACGACCCTGGGACAAAGGACAGGCGGCTCGCCATCTACTCGCTCGTGACCTTCGCGCTCGAGACGCTCGACATGCTGCTCCATCCGGTGTCGCCCTTCGCGACCGAGTATCTCTATCAGGAGACCTTCCTTTCAGGCGAGTGGAAGCAGCCCATCCTGCTCAGAAACTTCCCGGTGGCCACTCTGCCCGAGGACCCGAAGCACGACCGTGACCTGGTCGACCTCGCGCTCGAGGCCGAGAGCGCGTGCAACGCCGCCAGGATGAAGGCAAAACTGAAGAGGCGCTGGCCGCTGAAGGCGCTCAAGATACGCGTCCCGGACGACTCCTTCTCCCTGGCCGAGGAGGCCAGGGGTCTGGTCGCACTCCTCTGCAACGTGAAGGAGGTGGAGGTGGTCAGGTCGGTCTCCGACCTTCCGATCGTCTTTGAGCTCACCCCCAACCGTTCCAGGGTCGGAGCCCACTACAAGGAAAAGTCCAACTCGGTGTCGCGTGCGCTCAAGCCGATTCAGGGAGACGAGGCATGGGATGTTCATCAGGGACGCAGGTCTCCCATGGTTACGGTCGAGCAGCAGCAGATGGAGATACCGGTGGAGATCTACGACCTCAACATCAAGGGGACGGGTGACTGGGAGGCGGTCGCCAAGGGGCGGGTACTGATCGCCGTCGAGAAGGTTCGTGACGACGGCCTCATCGCTGAGGGGTTGATGCGCGACGTCGCAAGGAGGCTTCAGGCACTTAGGAAGGTCAGAGGATACTCGCCAACTGAGGTTCTGGGTACCGCGAGCGTGGCCGGCCTCGAAGAGGAGATGACCGCACTGCTCAAGCCCCTGGAGAAGGAGCTCGCCTTCCTCGTGCGCGTCAACAAGGCAAGAGTCCTGCAAGAGAAGACGGAGGACGCCGAATGGGAGGAGGACGAGCTGGATGGCCGACCCATCTACATCGACGTATCGTGAGCCTAGTCTCCCGTCGAC
The DNA here is from genome assembly GCA_021791695.1 of archaeon. Classification (GTDB taxonomy): domain Archaea; phylum Thermoproteota; class Nitrososphaeria; order Nitrososphaerales; family Gagatemarchaeaceae; genus Gagatemarchaeum. The sequence goes on from JAJYWC010000004.1 coordinate 28,363, forward strand.
AGTCGCTTCGCGAGCACTTCGGGCAGGCCCGCCTCCACTATCTTCCTCGCGCTTGCCGCGATGTCGTACTCCACCCTCCGGTCCTCGACCGTCGTCCGCGTGCCGTCAACCGACACTATCGCGTACGAAGCCCGCGGGTCGCCGTCGCGGGGCTGCCCGACCGACCCAGGGTTGAATACCGTTCCCTCGCTGCCCGACCAGGTGAATGGTACGTGAGTGTGTCCCAGCGCGATCAGCCCTACCGATAGTCTCTTCAGGTAGAAGCCGAAAAGGTCGGAATGCGTGGCCTCGTACACATACTCCCACAGGTTGTCATCGGGGCTGCCGTGGGCGATGTACGCCTCGAGGCCAGCAAGGGAGACCCTCCTGTTCTTTGGCAGCTCGGAGAGAAACCGCCTGTTCTCACTGCTGAGGTTTCTGGAGGTCCAGACGGCGGCGATGGCCGCCTTCGAATTGAACCCGGTGGGCTCCCCCGAGAGCGCCGCAAAGTCGTGGTTGCCGAGCGTCATTGTCGCACCCCTCTCCTTCAGGAGCTCGATGACCTCGTTCGGTGAGGCTCCATAGCCCACCGCGTCACCGAGACAGTAGACTTCCTTCTCTCCCGCGTCCGCGAGTACGGCCTGTAGGGCCTCCAGGTTCGAATGGATGTCCGAGATGAACATGAACTCTCCTCTGGCCAACACCCTTCAGCGGGACGGCTTGTCTGTTAAGAGTTCCTGCGACGGACGGGGTAACCCAGCATTTCTTATATACCTAACCGGCCTTGCTCTTCAAAAGTAAGAAGATGGGCAGGAAGACGGTTCTGCTAGGTTTCGCGCTGTTCGGTTACGTCCTCGGCTTCTTGGCGTGGCTGCTGCGTTCCTCCGTGGTCAACCTCGTCGACGACCTGGGAGTGAATCAGGACATCGCCGGGGCCATACTGGCGGGGATAGCCGGCGGCTTCCTGATGGTACTTGCGGCCCTAGTCTGGGCTGCGGTCGACTAGTTCGTAGCTGCGAACTTCCTCTGGATTATGCGGTTCCTCGCCTCCGGGAACGGCATGTCGTGCAAGAGTTCGTTCTTGATTCCGGAGTTCTTGAGAAGGCCCGCCAGGGCGAAGTACCAGGCGGATGTCGGCGTCCCCTCCTGGTAGCCCGGGAGCTCGAGCCTGAATATCCTGGTCAGCGGGTCGTACTCTGCCGTCGTCTCCTCACCCAGGTCCTCCTGCATCAGCGCGACGATGAGACTCACCGCGTTCTCGAAGCTCTCCTGCTTGATCTTCGGGTCGACGCGTTCACCGAGTATGTTCAGGAACTCCTGGCCTATTCGCTCGATGTCCTTCTCGTCGCGGACCGCCTTCGACACCGCCTCGACGAACGCCTTGCCCATCTTCTGGCCGTCGATAAGGAACGGGAGGTTGTCCGTATGAGAGACCGATGCCAGGGTCCTGCTCCCGGTCGAGCTCCGCCAGTATTCGGTGAACAGATCCTCGCCTATGGCGCCCTTCAGCTCGCCGAGCATGAACTGGAATCCCCTTCCGGTCTGCGTGTTGACTATGATGACCTCGGTGCTGTCTATGATGAACGCACTCCGCCCCTGCATGTGCCTGCCGTAGCGGATCTTTAGCTTCGAGGAAGCGAAGGGAAAGGTTGGAAGCGCCGGTGGGACAGATGAGATCACCCTCACGTCCACGTCCTGCCTGCAGGCGGTCTCGAGCTCCTCCGTGCACTCCTGGACCAGGTGCAGCCCCCAGCTGTCCACGATGCACCTCATGCTCTGCTGGGACCGCAGTATGGCCTCCTTGAGCTTGAGCAGTACGCTCTGGGAGCCGAGCGAGAGATATCTCTCCTCTATCGAGTCTTGGGGCATGATGTTCCTCTCCCTCACCTTCTTGAGAGAGCTCATGACCCTCCTGAGCGACTTTATGCTCCTCTCCCTCTCACTGAGTACGTTCTGGAACACCTCCGGGGGAAGGGCTTCGAACTTCACCGGTTTGCCCTCCAGCTCCTTGAGGGCTCCCTTCTTCGCGAGCTGCAGGGATACCTGGTACACCTTTGTCCTGGGCACTCCGGCCGCGTACTGGAGCTGGTTTACGGTGCTGGGACCGTTCGACAGAAGGGCGATGTAGACCCTGGCCTCGTACTCGGTCAGACCGAACGCCTGGAGCCCCAGCGCGAGGTCTCTCGACTCGTCCGCGAACCTCAAAACTTCGACGGCTCCTGCGCCCCCAAGGACACTCTGCACATGACGTGCAATTGGTACGATAAGGTCTGGAGTCAGCTTCGGCAAACAACAAGGTCAAAAAATCTTGTCGCCGCGACCTCAGTCACCGCGGTGACGCGGACCTCGGTGACACCGGCGATTTATCTTCATCCCGTGAACCTGTGGCCCATGAGCACTTTTTCAAGCAAGTGGGAGAAATCCAACAGCCAGGGATTCACGACAAGAATGCGTGAGTCCGTAAAGAACCCAGGTCCACTCAAGCCGAGGTTGGACCTAGCCATCAGACAGATCCAAGTCCAGGTAGCAAAGCTCGACGCGACCACCGCCAAGCTGAGGGAGAGGGATGCCTCGATCTTCAACAAGGTCGTCTCATCCATCCAGAAGCATGACTCGCAGCACGCTTCAGTCTACGCGAATGAGCTCGCGGAGGTAAGGAAGATGAACAGAATGGTCACCCAGGCCAAGCTGGCCCTCGAGCAGATCACCCTCAGACTCAACACCATCACCGAACTCGGCGACATTGTCGTCACCCTCACCCCAGCGATGTCAGTCATCCGCAGCGTGAGACAGGGACTCGTCAGCGTGCTCCCGGAGGCAGAAGGAGAGATCGGAGAGATATCCGGCCTGCTGAGCAGCATCCTCGTAGATGCCGGCACAGTCGGTGGATACTCGCTGAACTTCGAGGCTGCCAACGAGGACGCGGAGAAGGTCCTTGCCGAGGCCGCGGCAGTGGCAGAGCAGAGGATGAAGGAGAAGTTCCCAGAGATCCCCTCTGGACTCCCCTCTGTGGAAGGATCCGCAGAAACGTCTTAGGAAGAAACCAGGAGGCGGGTACGTCCCGCGAGACCCTCGGGTCCCGCGGGAGTCGCACCCCCTCTACTCCCCTTTTTCCCGGAAACTAGTGAGCTAAGATTGTCATCTTCAGCCTCGTCGACCGCGAAGTTCGTTGGTCGTTCAGTCTTTTGTTTCTATTTGTTGACTAAGATAGTGATTATTCGTTTTACATCCAACTCGCTCAGAAAGTGGTTAGTGAGGATTGGGAACGATTAGCTCCTTGAAGCTACTCGCCGGGAGAAAGGAAGGCGAGTACAAAGGCAAGATCGTCACTGCCCTCAAAGAAATAGAGATTCAGAGAAGAGAGCTCGAGACGCTCCGCGGCCGCCTGTCGGAAAGGAGGCAGAAGCTCTTCGATTCCACGGTCCGTGCGCTTCAGGAGAAGAACAAGTCCAAGGCCAGCGTGTACGCCAACGAGCACGCCGAGGTCCGCAAGACAATGAAGGTGGTGGAGGCGAGCGAGCTCGCGCTGATCCAGGTGACCCTCAGGCTCCAGAGCATAATGGAGATAGGCGACGCGATGGCCCACATGACGACCGCCTTCAAGTCTCTGAAGGTCGTCAGCAAGACGATGGAGGGCTTCGTCCCTGCGTTAGATGCCACGTCGGAGAGCATCAACAGCACGCTCACGGAGACTATGGCCCAGATGGGCCAGCTCTCGCCGGGCATCCAGGTTGACATCCACAACGAGAACGCCGAGGAGCTGGTCGAGCAGGCTCGAAAGTTCGCAGAGGAGCAGGCGGAGAAGCTCAAACAGAGCCTGCGCGTGATGCCGAGCCGGTTCGAGTCCGAAGTCTCACATTCAGACGACCGCATCCCGATACTTGCTACGGGAGACGATTTCGAAGAAGAGGAGAGCCCGATTCTTGGGACACTGTTCTCCAGCAGGACCGACCCGAAGGTCGAGAGCGAGGTGCTCAGGTATGCGACCGCGCACAACGGGGTCATCGACGTCACAGAGACGTCGTCCCGTCTCGGGATACCCCAGGACGAGGTGGAGCTGTCAATGATAAGGCTCGTCGCCCAGGGAAAGGTCAGGTCAGGGAGTGAATCATCGCGATGAGCGTAGTAGCTGCCAGAGAGCTCGAAGAAGATGCCAGGAAGTACGCCGGAGAGGCGATCCGCCTCGACTCACAGGGTGCACACGGCATGGCGATCCAGATGTACCAGAAGGCCATCTCGACGCTCATCAAGCTAGTCCACCTCTACCCGGACTACAAGCTGAACCGCCACTACATGGAGCGTGCCGGGCTCTACCAGGAAAGGGTCAAGGCCATCCAGCAGGCTCACGGCCTCGTACCTCGTGATATGCAAAGCGATGAATCGACCTTCACGCCGGTCGCCATAGCCGGCGGCAACTCGGGGGACGGCAACGGTCACGCTCCGGAGAACGGCAACGGCGGGGCAAAGGGACCCCAGATGGTCCAGCAGCTCAAGTCCACGTTCAACGAGCTCGTGGTCAAGGAGAAGCCCAACGTCAAGTGGGACGACGTCATCGGCCTGGAGGACGCGAAGAGGGCGATCCGCGAGTCGATCGTCTTCCCATTCGAGAGACCAGACCTGTTCCCGCTGGGCTGGCCGAGGGGTATGCTTCTCTACGGGCCTCCAGGGTGCGGCAAGACCATCCTCGCGGCCGCGACGGCGGCCGAGATCAACGGGTACTTCATCTCGATCGATGCCGCTTCGATAATGTCCAAGTGGCTCGGGGAGGCCGAGAAGAACGTCTCGAAGCTCTTCAACGAGGCCAGGAAGCTGCTCGAGAAGGGCGACCCCGTTATAATATTCATCGATGAGCTCGATTCGCTTCTAGGCTCGCGCTCCAACGAGGTCGGGGGCGAGATAAGGGTTAGGAACCAGTTCCTCAAGGAGATGGACGGGATCCAGGACAAGGGCAAGCACACCCACCTCTACACCATCGGCGCCACCAACAAGCCCTGGGCGCTCGACTGGCCGTTCCTCAGACGCTTCGAGAAGCGCATCTACGTCCCGCTCCCCAACTTCGAAGGCAGGATCTCCATGTTCAAGAACTACACAGCTCCGATAAACGTCGACCCGAGCATCAGCCTGGAGGACTTGTCAAGAATATCGGAGGGCTACTCCGGGTCGGACATCCGCGACATATGTCAGGGCGGGCAGCTGAGGGTGGTACGCGAGCTCTTCGAGAGCGGACGAGCGGTAGACAAGACCGTGCAGCCCAGGCCCATAGTCATGACGGACTTCAAGGAGATTATGAAGGCAAGGCGACCGAGCGTCTCGCCCGAGATGCTCCGAGCATACGCCAACTGGACCGAGCAGTTCAAGGCCCTCTAGTCGCTCAGTAAAGGCCGTCCATAGTCGCGCGCTGGCTGTCCGCGAACCTGCTCCCCTCCCCTTTCGGTATCTCGCGAACGACCCTGCCGTCCCTCAGAGACAGCGACCTGTCGCAGCGGGCTACGACTATCGGGTCGTGGGTCACGAGCACGAAGGTGGTCTTCTGTTCGTCCCTGAGCGATACTATCAGTTCCATCAGGGCCTCGGCGGACTTGGAGTCGAGGTCTCCTGTCGGCTCGTCCCCGAGTATGACAGCCGGGTCGTTCGACAGGGCCCTCGCAACGGAGACCCTCTGCTGCTCGCCCCCACTAAGCTGGTCGGGTGTGTGGTCCAGCCTCGCCTCCAGCCCGACCCTCTCGAGCAGTGACCTGGCCCTCTCGATCCTCTTCCTCTTGTCCATCCCGGCTAAGCTCAGCGGCAGCTCGACGTTCTCGAGAGCAGAAAGCGTAGGGATGAGGTTGTAGAACTGGAAGATGAATCCCACCTTCTTCAGCCTGTATTCCGCGAGCCGTCTTTCATCTAGGCGACCGAGCTCTATCCCGTCGACTACGATGGACCCGCGTGACGGTCTGTCAATGCCACCTATCATGTTCAACAGCGTAGACTTTCCTGAGCCCGATGGCCCGACCACTCCGACTATCTCCGACCTTCTGACAGCCAAGTCGACCCCGTTCAGGGCAGCCACGGGAAAGTCGCCGTGCCGGTACTCCCTTGCCAGGCCCCTGACTTCGACCATCAGGGGGTCAGACATGGCGTAGGGCCTCCGCGGGGTCCATCCGAGATGCGCGCCAGGCTGGGTAGATTCCGGCTACCACTCCGACTCCTATGCCCAGGGCGAGGCTGAGCAGGACCAGCTCGGGTGTTATGGCTGGCGCGAGCACCCCTGAGAACAGCCGCGCCCCCCTGCCAAGACCGCCCGCTCCCGCGCCCCCGCCCAGGGATGAGAGGAGCAGGGAGGTCGCCGCGCCGATCGCGACGCCCGCGGCCCCTCCGACGACCCCGATTAGGAAGGCTTCACCAATGAATATCTTCAGGACCTGGCTCGACCTCGCCCCGATTGCCTTCAGGGTGCCGATCTCCCTGGTCCTCTCCGCGACCGACATTATCATGGTGTTGGCGACCCCGAACCCTCCAGCTAGCAACGCCACAAACCCGATAACGGCAAAGACCGTCGTAAGGGTCCCCGTGAGACTCGAGACTGCTGTCGCTATGTTGGTCGAAGTTACAACCCTCACGCCCGCCACCTTATCCTGTATCTCGGCGGCCACCGTGCTCGCGTTCTCCTGCGGCACGACCTTCACATAGACCTCGCTGACCTTCCCCTGTTCTCCGGCTATCCCCTGTGCGTTCGAGAGGGGGATGTACACCGACCTGTCCAGGAAGGTCGTGCTCGATGAGAAGGTGCCGACGACCGTGTAGGGGGCTCCACCTGTGGAGTTTGGGCCGAGAGTGACCCGCGAGCCCACCGAGATGCTGAGCTGGCCTGCAAGGGTGTCGCTGATGACCACCTGGTCGCTCGGGGCGGTGCTCAGCGAGGTCCCGCTCTGGATGCTGAGGCCGTTCGTCGCAAGGGGGTAGCTGCTCGGGTCGATTCCGGCCAAAAGGACCGTCTGTCCGTTGAGGTAGGCGGTCGAGGAGAGCTGTCCGGTCGCCGCGTAGACTCCACCGAGGCCTGCGATCTCGGCGACGGTGGACTGGTTCAGGTTGTAACCTGAGCTGAACAGCGCGCGGATCCCGGCGCCGCTGCCTGTGGGGGTGGTGGCGTTCACTATGGTGACCTGGGCGGGGAGGATCTCCCGGATCAGGCCGTTCGTCTGTGTGGCCGTGCCCTCGGTAAGAGCGAGCAGGACCATTATCAGAGCGACGCCCACTACTATCCCAGATACGGTCAGGATGGTCCTCGCCTTCCTCCTCCTGAGGTTGCGAGACGCCATGCTGAGAGAAGACATACGACGGCGAGCGCGCTGACCCGACTATATACTCTCAGAACCGCGAGTCCGAGTGACGAATCCGAGTTCAAGATTCTTAAGGTCGATGGCGGCAGCATTAGGAGGCTTGGACGATCTCGTGTCCGCGGATGCGCTGAAGGGGATGATTGGCCAGCAGGCGAGCGTCTCCGGCTGGGTCCACGACATCAGGCTCTTGGGGGGCATCAATTTCGTCCTTCTCAGGAACAGGGAGGGGGTGATCCAGGTCACGGTACCGAAGAAAGCCGTCACTCCAGAGCTGATGGCGACCGTCTCCGCGCTCCACCCTGAGGATGTCATCAGGGTCAACGGATTGGTCAAGGAGTCCAAGCAGGCGCGAAACGGCTTCGAGATAATCCCCGATTCTCTGACTGTGGTCGCGGCTTCGGCGGTGCCGCTCCCCCTCGACCCGAGGGGTGTCACAGAAGCCAACTTAGACACGAGACTCGAGTGGCGCACCCTGGACCTCAGAAGGCCCGAGAGCGCGGCGGTCTTCAAGGTCGAGGACGCGCTCATCACGGGGATGGAGGACTACCTGAGAGAGAGCGGATTCCTCCGTATCTTCACGCCAAGTATCCTCGGCGGAATCTCCGAAGGCGGGTCGGAGGTGTTCAAGCTAGACTTCTACGGAAAGCCGGCCTTTCTCCGTCAGGACCCGCAGCTCCACCGCCAGCTTGCCATCGCCGGGGGGTTGGGCCGCGTGTACGACCTGGGAGCCAACTGGAGGGCCGAGCTCTCACACACTCCGAGGCACATGAGCGAGCACAGGACCATCGCCCCGGAGATGTCCTTCCTCTCGGACGAGAGGGACACCATGCGCGTTGAAGAGGCCATGGTGGTCCGCGGAATCGGGAACGTAATCAGCAAGTGTGGCCGCGAACTGGGCCTGCTGAAGCTCGACCTGGTCGAGCCGAAGACTCCGTTTCCGGAACTCTCCTTCCCCGAAATATACGGACTGCTCGAGAGGCGCGGTCACAAGCTCCCCGAGAACCAGGACCTCGACAGGGAATCGGAGAAGCTGCTCACCGATCTCGTAAAACATGAGTACAATTCCGACTTTTTCTTCGTGAACCGGTTCCCCTCGAAGGTCAAGCCGTTCTATGTCATGCGCGTCGACGAAGAGCCGCGATACGCGCGGTCGGTCGATATGGTGTTCAAAGGGCTGGAGCTCTCCTCGGGAGGCCAGCGGGAGCACCGGCACGACAAGATAATCGAGCAGATCCGCGAGAAGGGGATGGACGAGCAGGGGCTCAAGTGGTTCACGGAACCCTTCAGGTACGGGGTGCCGCCTCACGGAGGTTTCTCGTTGGGTATCGAGAGGTTCGTCGCGACGCTGCTGAACATCCCGAGCGTGAAGGAAGCCGCTCTCTTCCCAAGAGACCCCGAGAGACTGCAACCGTAGCCGCGGCGCCCAAAGCTCCCATCTGAAACAGTTATAGGCCCGCGACCGGTGTTCCATCCGTGAGCTACCGCCCCCGCTTCCTGCTTGCCTTCGACGCTGACTGCGGTCAGTGCACGAGCTTCAAGGGCCTAGTCTCCTTCCTCGACCTGAGACACAACTTGGACTACATCTCGCTGAGCGACGCTGACGAACGAGGCGTCCTGCAGAGGCTCCCTGAGCGCAAGCGCTACTCCTCTGCGCACCTTGTGTCGCCGGACGGCACGATATTCAGCGGAGCAGACGCGATCCCCCGTATACTCGGTCTGCTGCCCGGAGGATGGCTGTCTTCCAGGTTGACGGGCGGCTGCGGATTGGGTAGGACATGCGTGCGGTTCCTCTATCGAACTGCCTCGAGGCTGCACGATACAGGAGACTGTGGGACCGGCAAAAAAGGCGGCTAGAGTCTCAGCGTAGCTTCTCTTTCGAACTCCACCATGAGCTCGATGCCCTTGACCTGCCGGACGATCTTCTTCAGGGTCTCTATCTCGGCGGACAGGCGTTCTACCCTCCTTCCCGGGATGATCGCCTTGGTGAGCTTGGAGCCGTCCGGAAGCCACACCGTGTTCACCGTGAGCAGCCTTATCGGATAGAACAGGTCTTCAAGGAAACGCCTGTCGGAGTTGGAGGCGGCAATCACCCAGACCTTCCCCTTCAGCTGCTCCTCGAGCTTCTGCTTGATTTCGGGCTTGGACCTGACGATGGCCGCGTCGGCCTGCTCGACCTCAAGAACATAGTTGCCATCCACCTGGAAGCTGCGCAGCAGCGTCATCTTGTTCACCTCGGGGATCTTCTCGGCCAGCTTCACCAGGGCCTTGGAGACCTGGATGTCAGCCTCGGTGATCTGCCCGGCCGTGAGTTTGGCCTGGCATTTGGCACAAAGGATGCCCGTCTTTGCGTCAAATGCGCAAATAGGAATCCTCGGTGGCAAGATCTCAGAAAGCCACGCGCCGCATGCAATATAAAAATTGCGGCGGTCTGCTCTCGAATCTAGGACTCGGATGAATCAGAGACTCACTTACAGAGGTGAATTTCCATAGAACTGACGCTGTTCGTCGCGCCGGACTCCAGGTTCTTCACCAGCTCGGTGGCGATGTCGACGCTCTTGACGGTGACTCCTGGGACGAACCGCTTGGTGATTATCTGCGCCGCGTCGACCGCTTTCGATATGGCTCGGCCGCGCGCCTTGATCGTGATGTCAGGGGTCCCGTTTTGGAACAGGGTCAGGCACGCCATGACGTAGCTCATCACTGGTTTCTTCCCGACGAAGATGGTGTTGTTCTGTTTTTGCGCGCTCAATTCTCTTCTGGAAAATGAGAGGCGCTTTACGTTATTTATGTCTAATGGGCATCCAACCGCGGAGACCTCTTCGTAAAGTGGACCCCTCCGCTAGCTTTATGCCGACAGGCGGGCGAGCCCAGGCGTGCGACTGCTCGAGTATCAGGGAAAGGAACTTTTCGAGAAGTACGGGATCCCCATTCCTCTTTCGCGCCTGGTAAGGTCAGCTTCTGACGTTTCCTCCGCTCTCAAGCGGGTCGGGTTGCCCGCCGTGATCAAGGCCCAGGTGCTCGCCGGAGGCAGGGGCAAGGCTGGAGGGGTAGTTGTGGTTAGCTCGGAAGGCCAGGCAGAGCGGGAGGCAGGCAGGATAATGGACCTGAGGATAGGGGGCGAGAAGACCAGCGCGCTCCTGGTCGAGAGGGCTTCGACCCATACGGGCGAGATGTACCTCTCGGTGACCCTTGACCGCAGCAGGAGGAGCTTCGTCCTGATAGCAACGAGTTCGGGCGGCATCGAGGTCGAGTCGACGAAAGACCAGGTCCTCGAGCCGATCCCAGTGTCGGGCCTTACGAAGGCCGCAGCGGAGTCGGTAGCCGACCGTCTCGGACTCTCCGGGAGCAGCAGGGACGGCTTTGTGAACGTAGCCATGAGCCTGGAGCGGCTCGTCAGAGAGGAAGAGTGCGAGCTCGCTGAGATCAACCCGCTGGCGACCCTTCCGGACGGGTCTCTCCTGGCGCTCGACTCGAAGGTCATCTTGGACGACAACGCTCTCTTCAGGCATCCGGAGTTCTCTCAGCTTCCCCCGGAGGACCCTCTCGAGGGAGAGGCTGCGAAGGAAGGATTCGCGTTCGTGAGGCTCGACGGCAACATAGCGGTCGTCGGCAACGGGGCGGGCCTGGTCCTCTCGACACTCGACCTGGTCGCCGACGCCGGTGGCAAGCCCGCCTGTTTCCTGGACCTCGGCGGGGGTTCTCAGCAGTCGAGGGTCGAGGCCGCGCTCAGGCTCGTCAAGAAGCTCCCCAGCGCGGAACGCATCCTGGTCAACATCTTCGGTGGCATCACCCGGACCACCGACGTCGCGGCGGGGCTGAAGAACGTGGTCAACGAAGGACCGACCGCTCCCGTCTACGCGAGGATTAGCGGAGCAGAGGAAGAAGAGGCCCGAAAGCTCCTCGCGGACACGCCGGTGAAGCTCTATTCGACGGCTCCGGAGGCGGTGAAGGCGGTGGTGGGACTCGCATGATTCTACCCGAGCAGGGCGAACCGATAGTCGTCCAGGGTATCACGGGCAAGTTCGGCAGTCTCCATGCCGGGCTCATGCTCCAGTACGGGACGAACGTTGCGGCTGGCGTTACGCCGGGTAGGAAGGGCGAGAAGGTGGTGGGCGTTCCGGTCTACGACAAGGTCGCTCAGGCGGTCGCCGAGACGGGTGCGAGATGCTCCATCGTCTTCGTGCCGGCGCCCTACTTCTACTCAGCGGTCGAGGAGGCGATCCTCGCGGGGATCAAGCTGGTCGTGGCGATAACTGAGCACGTCCCGATAAGAGACGAGCTGAAGATGATAGACCTCGCCAGGGCCCACGACGTGACGGTGGTGGGTCCTAACACGCCAGGAGTGATACTCCCCTCGCGCAAGATAAAGATGGGCATCATGCCTGCACCCTCGTTCAAGGCCGGCAGGGTCGCGCTGTTCTCCCGCAGCGGTACGCTGATGTACGAGATAGCCAACCAGCTCACGCTAGGAGGACTCGGTCAGACCATTGCCCTGGGGATAGGAGGAGACCCCGTGAACGGTACCACGATGATAGACTGGTTTGACTGGGTTCGCACGAGGAACGACATCGAGGGAGTGGTGGCTGTGGGAGAGATAGGCGGAGACTCTGAAGAGCGGCTCGCGCGCTACATCTCTGAGACGAAGTTCCCCAAACCGATCTTCTCGTACGTCGCCGGCCGCGCCGCGCCCAGAGAGAAGAGGATGGGCCACGCCGGCGCGATAATCTACGGGGATCTTGGCACGGCGGACTCCAAGATCTCCGCATTCAGGTCAGCCGGCGTGCAGGTGGCGATGACTCCGAGCGAAGTCGCGACGCTCGTCGGCAGGACACTCAACCGCTAGATATCATGTTTACCTGAGCCCGAGCGCGTCTTTGAGGTCTATCTCGTGGTCCTGCTCCTCGGCGATGATATCGCGCAGCGCCTCCGACAGCGCGAATTCTCCCGCGGCTTCCGCCTGCCTTATCCTATCGCGGTAGTTCCTTATGGTTTCACGTTCCCCACTGAGGTCTATCTCGAGCATCTTCTTCGAGCTTGTGGAGAACTCCGCAGGCTTCGGCGTCACCGTTGGGTTGCCCCCCAGATAATCGATCTGCCTGGCCACTTCGAGCGCGTGCGATAGCTCCTGAGCCGCGTGTTTCTTCAGCTGGTCGGCGATGTCGTAGTATTCGCCGCCTTTCAGTGCCGCGCTGAACACCACGTACTGGATGATCGCTTTGTACTCCCGCGCAAGGTCTCCGTTCAAACCCTCGAGCATCTCTTTCCTTCCAGGATTCGACAGGTCCCCTGCATCTGCAGAATTGGACTTCGTCATGACGCATGGGCTGGCGTCGGAGACCTCTTAGCACTACGCTAACAATGTACGAGGAGCAGCCTCAGACCGAGAAGGTGTAAGTTCCCGCGGCGAAGCCGCATACTCTACCTCCCGTGACACCGGCGGCTGTGCCCAGGAATGCGCGGACGTGCCAGTCCTGACCCTGTGGAAAGCACTCTCCTACCATCCCTATGAAGTTATACGAAGTGCATTCATAGCGGACGAAGCCACCCGGAGCGGCCCCGCCCGCTGCAACCATATGTTCATTCGTAACTGTATATGTTTCTTAGAGTTTCATGGTCTTTAAATTGCAGCTATATGTCTTACCTCGAAATTCGTTCTGCCCAGAGGACAGGCGAACGATGGTCCTCGTTGCACCCGGTTCCGGTCCATTTGCCTTCCCTAGCGAACTATGTGACGACCACGTCAAAGTAGACGGTCCGGTAGATGCTCCCGTTCGTGACGGTCGCGGCGGCGACGTAGGTTCCCGGCACGATTGAACTTGATGCCGACACTGTAAGTGTGAAGCTGCTGTCTCCGGCCGAAGTAGTAATGGTACCTGGACTGAACGTAAGCAGCTTCGCAGTGCCGTTGTAGAACTCGTTGTCCTCGAACTGCAGGGAAAGGTTCGCTCCTGGCAAGTTGCCCGTGTACCTGATGTCTGTTTGCGTCGAGCCTCCCGGCGCGAGGCTCAGAGAGGTGGAGGACGTCGCAATCGAGAAGGGAGGCGAGTAGGACCCGTTAACAAAGCCGACTATTCCAGCTGTCGCCGCGGCGAACCACGCCCCATCAGCAGCCAGCCCCATCGTGACCATGTTGTAGTTCTCAAGGATCGTCGTTATGTTGAACAGTGGTGGGTTCGTTATGCTGTACTCGGTGAGGTATCTTCCGCCTCCGGTTATCACGCCCATCCTGTTCGAGTAATGCTCGTTGAACCATACTGCGGTGCCATTGGAACCGTCGAAGTACGTCAGGACAGTCGGGACGTAGGGCACGGTCGACGTGGGGTAGATTGTCCACCGGTCGGTGGTGAAGTTGAGGAAAGCCATCGCTGAGGCCGAGTGTTCTGTCGCCCAGATGCCCCCGTCTGCTAAGGCGATTCCGCTGGGCTCGTAGAGTGTCTGGTTGCCACCGACGGGCGTGAATGTAGGATTAGCGGAGCTCGGGTTGAAGGAATAGAGGGCTGCCTTGAAGTTAAGTGGGTCAGCCGTAAGGACGAAGGCTCGTGTGTCGTTCTGGAAGAGAATATACTCAGAAAGCGCGTTCTTACTGTTCGGAAGGGTGTAGTACTGCACCACCGTACTGCTCGGGGTCAGCTTCCCGATCGTACCAGGCGCGATGTTGTCGGTGAACCACAGGTCCCCCGCCCCCACGGCGAGGGTGTAAGGGAAGATTCCGCTAGTCAGGTTGACTTCCTCGGTCTGTCCCGTGGCCGGATTGACGGAGACAAGCCGGGAATAGAGGTTGTCCGCTCCCCACACGGTACCGTTCCACAACGCGACGCCCCATATCTGCGTCTCCTGTCCGCACAGACTAACCGCCGAGCTGTCCGGGTATGGCCATCTGTACTCGGTTAGGGTACCGTTCGGCAGAAGATGCCCAACCCCCGGCAGACCCCATTCGCCGAACCACACAGACCCGTCGGGCGCGACAGCGAAGCCCGCTGGAGTCCTGTTCGCGGAGAGCGTGTACTCGGTTATCGCGCCGAAGGTCGTCGGGGTGAGCCTCGCTCCGTTGGCTGGGGGAGCGGAGACGCAGCTGCTCCCGGTCGAAGTGCTCGAGGTCGTCGTGGAAGAGGTCGCCGTAGTGCCTGAAGCCTGAATCCCGTAGGAGTAGTAGCCGGCTAGGGCCGCGCTGACGAAGAGGACTATCGCCAGCGCCGCGAGATACTTCGGGGAGACCGCGCGTCGTCTCCTGCAGAACCGCTCCATGGATGCTGGCTCGCAGGAATCACGTTAAGCTTTGTGGTTCAGTCTCCGTCCTTTAAGCTCAGGGAGTGCTCTGTATGGTGACGCTGATCAGCATGGCCGATTGAGCGTTGATGGGCTGGTCGAAAGTGAAAGAGTTCGAGTTGGTGTACACAGGTAGCGCTGCGATTGCGTCAACGACGTTCATGCCCTGGATAACCTTGGCGAAGACGGTGTACTGGCCGTTGAGCTCGCTGTTGTCTGCGAGGTTGATGTAGAACTGTGATCCTCCCGTGGTGGTCGCCGATGTGTGGGCAATTGCGACATAACCGACGTTGTTGGGATAGTTCGAGTTCGCTTCGAGTGGTTCGGTGTCTGGGCCCTGACCCTGACCCCATGTGTTCCTCGTGCTGTTGACTGCATCTCTGGTGTTCGGGTCGCCTGTCTGAATCACAAATCCGGACACGATCCTGTGCCAAACTAGGTTGTTGTAAAAGCCGGAGTTCGCGAGACTCTCGAAGTTCGAGACCGTGACGGGAGCGACGTTCGGGAATAGTTCGATGACTATCGTGCCTTGGCTCGTGTCGAGAACGGCGTAGGGTCCGGCTCCGGAAGAGCTCGAGCTGGTCGACGAGCCCGTGCTGGAAGCGGTGCTCGACTGGCTCGGCTTGGCGGAGTTCTCATAGACGTAGAAGCCGCCGACAGAGATGATCAGTATCGCTGCTATGAAGATGCTAAGATAGACATTCAGCCTTGGGGTCTTTTTCCCGCTCCTTCTCGACCGACGCGACATCCGAAGCCGCCTGACCCCGGTCACGATTAATACTGTTCGGTGTTTCTCTCCTCGAAAAGTCCTTAAGGGAGAATCGAAGGGGCAGAAAAAGACCGGATAGCTCATGCCAATTGCTGATGTTACAAAGAAGCAGATAGCACAGAAGAAGCGGCTCTTCCTCAAGGTCTGCCTGAAATGCGGTTCCAGGAACGCGCTAGCGGCGACGAGGTGCAGGAAGTGCCATGCCTCAGACCTGAGACTGAAGAACAGGTCAGTGGGCCTGAAGAAGTAGGGCTTTACCCTCGGCAGGGCTTTCGTCGTGTTTGTCTACGCGCAGTTGCGCACAATCTCGGGGACGAGATGGCTCGTGCTGGCCGAGTCATTGCAATGAGCCCAGCTCGAGAAGCCGAAGAAGTCGCGAGCGATACCCGTCAGGGCTGATGTCCTGTCACTCCGCGTGCGTACGGTCTTCGTATCCCAGCCTGAGCGGTCCATCCCTGAGTACCGTCACGGCCGCGGCCGCGAATCTCTTCAAAAGTGGCTCAGCGTATCTCTCGAGGACGAAGAGCCCGACTCCGACTATCCCGATCCCGAGAAAGACCCCTCCCACCACATCGAGAGGGTAGTGCATCCCGGTGTAGATGCGGGAGTAACAGACGAGTGCAGCTTCGACGACCAATAGCAGACTGACGACCCTGTACCTGAATCTCGCGACCGCGAAAGTGGCGCCTATCGAGACGATGAGCGCATGTCCCGACGGGAACGAAGAGTCCGTGTCTATCGGAAGACGTCTCACGATTCCGGAGACAACTTCATAGGGTCTGGCTCTATAGGCCACGAACTTCAGAATCTCCCCCGCTACGATGCCTGCAACGAACAACGCGCCCAGCTCGATTGCCAGAAGCTTCGTATCCCTGTTGCCGAGGAGCAGCATCACAGCGACTATCGGGATCCAGAAATACTCTCTTCCATAGTCGGAGAAGAAGACCATGAGCGCCGTGAATGATGCGCTCGATGCCGTGTGGTTGATTGCAAGCGCGAGTTCTGCATCGGCGCTCTGTGTGATTTGCGAGAAGACCAGTATGGTAGTCACTAGAAAGATAAGAAGGCAGACTGCGCCACCAATCAGCGAACCGAGGAGGGACCTTCGTGCCATGATCTCTTCCTTCGACGGACCAGCGAGAAATCCGGGCGTATTTAGGGGCCCCTATGCGCGCTTGGTCGACTCTCATTTACGGTCCGTTCATCAGCCAACCGCATCCCCGGTCTGCGAGGAGGTCTCGGTAAGAGATGAAGCCCAAGGGACCCATCGTTAACGGGATAACATTCAACACGCCTCCCGGGCTCCCCTGACACTTTCGGCAGCAACATTAAATCCGATGGCAATGGAGCGCCGGGCAGGGCCGGTCGTCTAGCCTGGTCAGGACGTCAGAGCGATCCGTCAAGCTCTCACACAGCGAAGGTCGGTGGTTCAAATCCGCCCCGGCCCACCTTATACTATCAAGAGAATCCTGTGTCTATTTGTCCTTCCAATAGCGCGCTACATCCCTTGGGAGCAAGTACACATACATTCTCGATTATCAGGACGCCCGCAGAGGGCATGAGAACCTCGAAGCCGGGTCCGTCATAACCGCGACGTTCTTCCTGGGGACGCTGGGGCTGTATTCCGACCTCGCAAAGACTACGCCGAGGGAGATACTGGAGGAAGCGCGATCAAAGAGGTTCAGGGACGAGTTTACGGGCTTTGTCAGGAGGATGGAGAAGGACGGGAAGGCAGGCTCCTACATCGAGCGATTCAGGAAGGTCATTCTCTCGTGGACTTCCTACAACAACCTCGACGTGAAGCTGAAGGTCAACATCAAGGGCAGTTCGGATACCCCGACGATAGCCAGCGAAAGGGTCCCGAGCAAGGACGAGCTATCAAGAATACTCAGGATGGCGTCACCCAGAGGAAGAGCCTCTGTCGCCCTGATGGCGTTCAGCGGTCTCAGGCCTGAGAGCCCCGGCGACTATCTCGGGACGGATGGGATACGATTGGGAGATTTCGCCGAGGCGAAGATAAGAGACGACGGAATCGAGTTCGAGAATGTCCCTACGATTCTGCTCGTGCGGCGGGCGCTGAGCAAGGCGAGGCACCCCTACTTCGCGTTCGTCAGCGGCGAGGCAATCACCTACATCCAAGAACACATTCAGGAGAGGGTCAAGCAGGGAGAGAAACTGACCGCCGAGAGCGCGCTCCTCGCGTTCGACCCGAGAGGCGTCAGGAAGAACCAGTTCCTGAGGACAACCCTCGTAACGAGAGACGTGAAGGAAGCGATTCTCAAGGCAGGTTTCGCACGGAGACCCTATGTCCTCAGGGCCTACTGCGATACCAACATGATCGTTGCGGAATCGAAGGGCTTCATCTCGCACCCTTACCTCCAGTTCCTGATGGGGCACAAAGGAGATATCGAGGCCAGGTATTCGACGAACAAAGGGCGTCTTCCTCCAACGATGATCGAGGAGATGAGGGAAGCCTACAAGAAGTGCGACTCTCTCCTCTCCACAAAGGCGGAGTCAGCCACCGAGAAGCAGATCAGTAAGGCGTTTAACGAGCGGTTTCTCGTCGTTGCAGGATTTAAGAAAGAAGAGCTTGAGAAGATGAATCTCGACGATATGACGAATGAGGAACTTCAGAGCCTCGTAAGGCAGCGGCTCGTTGGGATGATGAACAGCAACGGGTCGAGGCAGAAGGTCATACCCGTTAAGGAGGTCAAGTCATACATCAGCCAGGGCTTCGAATATGTGGCGTCGCTATCGGACGGGGAAGCGATAATGAAGCTCCCGTTCTAAAGCGCTCATCAGTGTCTATTTGAGATGAGCCTTCAGACCCACGATCGTAATGCCTACGAGCTCACCCTTCCTGGTCCTCATCACAACACCCTCCTGCGGCTCGATTGAGTCGTCCGCCTCCTTCGGCTTGCCAACCGAGATATAGAGGATGTCGCTCTTCTCGTCATAGTCTATATCCAGTTTCTCAGGCTTCACGACTAGGCTTTCCATATTGGCTCACCCTTGATTCTCTTCAAATCTGAAGTGAAGTAAGCAGTTATTATAGCCTTCTGGCCGCTCGCCTTTTCCCTGTATACAACGACGAGATACTTCGGCCCGAGATGCGTCTCCTTCACGTATCGGACTGCCTTTCTCTCCTCCCGGTTACCCTTCAGGATGAATTCGGGGTTCGCCAGAACGTCTTTGATCAACTCTTCATATCGCGAAACCTCGGGATGTCTATCGCGGATGTGCTTCCTGGCTTCTTCAGACAGTGTCAAGGGTGCTTATCATAGCCCCTGGTTGTCATCCGGCATTTTGCCTAGGCCTCTCTTTTGCGGCGGATTCCTTCCTTCCAAACTCTTCCTTGGCCTGTTGGAACGCGCTCTTCCTGTCACTTATCACAACGAAGGAACTTTCGTCATTGACCTCCTCTCCTTCTTCCGTCGATTCATGGCTCTCAGTCTGAGCGATGAAGTGCTTGGTCCAAGAAGCTGAGGAGAGTCCAAAATCCAGCAGCACGGCGGTCTTGGGAAGCGCTAGGGCCCTCAAATACTCTTCATAGACTCGCTTTTTCTTCCCCTTGAACAGGGTTGCCCTCAACTTTCCAAGCTGCTCTGTGGTCACTGCTCCGAGTTCGTCGTCTGCTTTGGGAAAATCCTTGTGACGCTTCTCCAGCTCCTCTTCCGTGATGTGATACCTGATCAAAAGCCAGTCTATGCCATGCGAGTTCTCGACTATGTCCATAGGGTCAACGAGGTTGTAAGAGCCCTGGTAAGGATGTCCGTTCGATGTAGCCGGCGCCCATCTCTTCAACTGGCAACGGAATAAGAGCAGATACGTTGCAAGCGCCTTTTCATAGCGCTTCACCACGTTAAGATGCTTAACGTTGTGATTCTGCCATCAGTAATCCAGCCATGCAGAGACAATGCACTGCGCCGCATCCAAAAGCTTTCTCCCAAGATCCTCGTTCTTTCTGAGGCTGCTCAACGGAGAGTTTGCGCCGGTCGCCAGGGCGGCCGATGGATATATGCCGCTAGTCGCAAAGGGCGGGGCGACAACGGAAAGAGGCGTCAATGCAGTTTCCTTGGAGAGCAAGAATTCAGCCATATCGTTTCGGAAGGCGGCTTCGGCAGAGATCGCCGTTGATTTGTACAACGCATGCGCCCCGTTCATCTTGCCTATGGCGTCTTTGTAGATGAATCCCTTCGCTTGAAGGCTCTTGAGAGCGTCGGCAAGACCTTGGTGCGACAATCTGTCTCCCAGACCCTTCGCAAGTTCCCTGTTTGACACGCCAATGCTCCCGGACTTGAGAATGTCCCTGAGAACTATGAACTCAGACCGTGAGTTTCGTGGGTGCTGAACGCTTCTCCCACTATATGACGGTGTGCTTGACTTCGGACTGAGTGGTTCGTACGGGGGTGGAGGGTTTCTTATCCAGTCCGGCGCTGATACCTTTTCGCAATGCAATGCTGGGTCCCAAACTTGTAACACTCCAACATACTCAGCATGGTGGGAGTATTGTTGCAGTTACCCGCCATACTCTTATGGTGGCACATTGTATACATCCGACTATGTAACTCCTCAAGAGGAGAATATGTACTATACTGGAGGGAGTTTGAATACATACGAGGCAAATTTGATTGATTGGACGCAAAACTGGGTGGGTTGAGCGGAAATCAGAACGTTGGCTCGAGTGCATACTGGGCACAATCGGAATTTGAGATCTCATCTCTTGGCACCGCCGCCCTCCCCACGTTCAGCTCGGTCACTCTATCGTCGGTGGACCTCTGCTGGAGCACTAC
Source organism: archaeon (assembly GCA_021791695.1). Lineage (GTDB taxonomy): Archaea > Thermoproteota > Nitrososphaeria > Nitrososphaerales > Gagatemarchaeaceae > Gagatemarchaeum. The sequence continues at coordinate 48,492 of JAJYWC010000004.1, forward strand.
CAATTGCGCTTTTTGGGGGAACGCTGCGAATATCGTGATAAATTCACCAGCGGACACGATGGTGAATTACTGTTATCCCACAAGCTCCTATGTCGAGAACATACTTCTTAGCTCGGTAAGTTCCTCTGGCGATTACACACAGACGTATAATTCGAACTGCGGAACCTGACCATGCTATCTTCTGATCAGGTGCGAACGGATGACTAGACCGATTCGGACAAAACGATAAAGCGGTGAGGGTCCAAACAAGCTCTGGCCATGATTCCTCGGAGGCGTGGGGGTGGAACTGCAATTATCCTTATTGTCATGGCGGCAGTCATTATGACGGGGATGGGCTCACTCGAATCCAGGTCGACGCCTCAGGCAGCATCGACCGCTTCGAGCACGACTGCCGAAACGCTCTAAGGACTAGGACTTAATGCGTCCATCAGTGCCACAGGTATCCTCGTCGGACAGAACATCACTGTCAGCATTGCTATTTTCAACACGCTACCTAATGTCAATGATGTCCCTACCGCTAACGACTGGCAGTTCCAAGGAGTGAACGTTGCACTATGGGGTGGCTGTGTGATTGGATACCCCTTGGAGGTTGCGGTTGTCAGAGGCGACTATTCAGTCCAAAACATTTCTTTGGTCGCACGTTCCGTTCTCCAGTATGTCTGCTTCGGGGACATTAACGTCGACCACGTCGTTTTCCAACCTGACAGTGACATGGCGAACATTACAGGAACAGGCCCTGCGCCGAACCTCAACCAAACACTGGGGCCGATGTCGCAAAAGCTGAGCTTCTCAACGGACGGCTACTGGAACCTCACGAGCCTTGCGCGGGAGCAAGCAATCGACATACCAATCATAGGGCCATCAGATAATCCTGTCCCTGCAACTGTGTTCGTCCCGGGGACCTACACCGTCGCCGTGGAGGATGAATGGGGGCAAGCTCTGGTACTGCACTTCGTGGTGCAGGGCCCAACACCGAGCACAACCTACTCAAGTTCTAGCTATGCGTCCAGCACGACTTCGACAAAGACAGGTCTTGCATCGAGCGCGTCTCTCCCTAGTTCATATGCACTGCAATTCGCGATAGCAACAGGAGTGATTCTATTGGCAGCTTTGGCAGCGACGAGAGCCGGGAACTATCGGATCAGATCGAAGACCTCAATCTTGGGCCAGAACTAGCTGTGCTGTACTTACCGAAGGGATTCGCTTAATCAATTAATTGCATACCTTCCGGCCCGCTCATTCTCAACCTACTGTCGTCTCCAATCTCCCAGAATGGCCGGGACCGAGGCGCCTGTGCTAGCCTGAGCAGAGGCAAATCGCTGCAATCGATACGCTCTGGTTAAATGCAGCCTGCACCATTGCAAAAATCGCAATTTCTTGAAGATAATCCAGGCCTTCCCAAAAATCATGCAGACGCAGTATCCAACTGTCAAAGCAGGGTATCCTCTGCTCACCATACTCTACCTCCTCCGGATGACTGACGTCGACGCCGTTCCCATTCTGCCCCTGGCTGAGAAGGGTTCGAGGGCGGTCTTCGGTTTCTCCAGTCTGCAACTCTTCATGAAGCTGAGCCCCCGGCACTTCGGAGAGGTCCTCAGGGGCCCATGCGAGGCGGCCTCCGACGAACTGCCGGTTGTGAGCGCCGGGGCCGAGCTGGAGTCGCTCTTCGAGGCGTTCAGGTCGCGACAGCTGGGTTTCGCAATCGTCCATGACGGCACCCGGACGTCCAGACCGGGACTCATCGGTCTCTGGGATGTGCTGAGGCTCTACGGCACTGGGGCTCTTCGCACGGAGCTGAGGACTGAGGACCTTGGGACAAAGATTCTCATCACTTCCGGCGCGATTACCATAAGGGATGCGCTTCGGACCATGTTTCGAAGCAGGCACCGACGAATATTCCTGCCGGGAGGCCGTTCGTACGTCTCGGACCGGAGCGTCATGAACTATCTCTTCAGCCCAACCGTCCTCGAGGAGATTGGACGCGACGGGGGAAGGGACGCTCTCGCGACTCCGATAACACAGCTCCATGCCTCCGCCCCAATCGCGGTCAGCCAGAGGATGCCTGCGAGGAGCGCCGCTTTGAACCTGAGGAAAGACAGGGGAGGCTGCCTTGTGGCCGGCAGAAAGGTCGTTACGGCCTGGGACGTAGTTATGAAGCCTTGGCTGACCGGGAAACTGACGATCGCCTAGGCCTGCCAACCCGAAGGAGGTGAGCCGACTCCGGTGTGACCCGTCGACTCGGCGTGGGAAATGACAACGAACATCGCGGAGTTGTAGACCATACTCGCCAGACCTGCGACCGCTATGATGACAAGAATCAGAGCGCCGATGTCGTTGTTCACCCACAAGAATGCGAACTGGACAGAACGCGGCAGGAGGTCTGCCCGCTGCGTGAAATCGAACGGAAAGACCGCCAGGAACCAGAAGGTCGCAACCGCCATCAATCCGTCCCGGAGCGCTTGGAGCGGTCTGACCGCGTTCTTCCTACCGTAAGCGGCGCGGGCTAGACTCACTGCGAATTCCACTAGTCAGGGACCATAGAACAGGAACTGCTCCTCATCGCCAAACTCGCTCGGCTCAGAAATCGATGGGGCCAACAGGGAGGCGGCGGAACAGATCCTAGCGACGGAGACCGTACAGGTCGACTGGAAGCCACCCGCTAGTGGGCTCGTCGAAATTCTGAAGCTGCTCTACAAGCTAGGAGCTTGGACTTTGCCGGTTGGGATCCGCCCTGCTCAGCGGAACCCGGCGGCTCAATCTCGGCCAGCCTACGGCACGAGCACTACGGGCAAGTCCGAGTTCTCCACCACCCGCCTGGCAACGCTTCCCAGCGACCTTATGCGGGACAGGTGGTGCAGTCCGAAAACGCCGAGCACGATCATCGTGGCTCGTTTGCTCTTGGCGATGCTTAGGATCAGTTCGGCGGGATTACCCACGGCCGACGCAGTCTCGAATTTTACGCCCTTTACGCGGTCGGCCATGTTCTCAAGAACGCCGCGGGAGATCTCCTCGGAGTAGCCTCCCGGGGCCACGCCTTCCTCCTTCGCGTATTCACTGTATCCCTCGGGAACCGGCATATCGGGGGTGACGTTGACAAGAAGAAGACTACCGTTGATGGACTCGGCGAGCTGGACCGCAAAGTCGACCACTCTGGGAGAGTGTTTTGAACCGTCGATCGCCACGAGAATCTTGTCCATGGCAGAATCGAGGCGAGCCAGCATATTTAATCCGATGGCCGATTCTCACATCTGACAATCGTACGCTGCTCGGACCTCGCGCGGAGTGCACCCAGGATGACTGTGATGCCGCTGACTTCTTGCAGCAAGGAGCCGACAGTCGGGAAGCATGTAATCAAGCCTTGCGATAGACATCAGGACGAAGCTGGCAACTAGGCCGAAGAAGATGCTTCCTTTGCTATCCTCTGCGCGTGCTGTCCGTCTCACAACTTTGGAGACGGCTTCGTGCAGGTTCTGTAGAGACGAAGCTCGTCCCGCCCTCGTCGCATTAGCGTGGCCCTGCCTGGAGTCAGATCATGACGAGCTTGACGCTCCTTATCGCGTCCTCCTTCTGGAATTCCTCTGCCATTCTCGCGACCGACTTGGCGGGACCCTCGAGCAGGAAGAGTTCAACGCAGTTGTTCCGCGTTATCTTGTTGTGTATGTGAGTCCGGACTATGTCGTCGAACCTGTGCTTGATCTTGGTGACCTTCTCCTCGTTCTCCTCGGAGTGCGTGGCTACCACCACGGCGCTAACGTTTCCGGAGAGCCCCTCCTTTTCTTTGACGTCCTGCATCAGGAGCCTGATGGCTGCCCTCACGAGCTCCGACCTTCCCGTGTACCCCAGGGACTCCTGGATCGTGTCCATCTCCTTCAACATCCCATCGGGAAAAGAGAGACTCACTATGGCCATTCGAGCTGATTTCTATTATCCTTGATTTATATTAGTGCTGCCGTATTAACAGCGCTGAGGCCGCCGGCCAAAGCGAATTCCTCGAAACTTGAGCCACAAAGCTTAACGTTCTTCTGCGGCTCCTCCCTATCATGATAGGTTTCGCTGAGACCTTCGGGGCCACCCTCGCTTCCTTCATCGTGCCGGCGTTCGTCGGGCTCGGGGTTCTCTCGCTGCTCGCCAGGTATCTCAGCGCCAAGTATCTCGCGGCTTTTGCTATAGGACTGTATCTCTGGTTCTTCTCGGACACCATCGCGGGCGCCTCTTACCTCTCGGTGGATTCTGGCTTCTCCGGAGGGTTCTTTCACATCATGTACTGGGTCCTCTTCGCTGCAGGGGTTCTGGGCATCTTCGCCCTCGACCGAGGGCTTTTCTCATCGGGAGAGGGTGAGGGCGGCTTAGCCTTCATGATCCCTCTCCTCGCGGCGGTCGGAATCGGGATACATGGCGCGGCGGAAGGCGCCGTAATAGCAGGGACAGCGGTCACCGCCCCGAACGGTAACCTCCTGGCCGCCTTTGGTGGGTTCGTCCCCGGTGTCGCCTTCGTGCTCCATAAGGCCCTCGAGCCGATGATCGTAGGCGCCACCTACTGGATATTCGCGAAGAGCAGGGCCACGAGCGGGCGGGCGGTCCTGAGGGATATCTCGATTCTCACAGTCGTCTTCTCGCTGCCGGGGATAATCGGATCCTCGGTAGCGTACTATCTCGTCCAGCTCTACCCGGCTGCAGACTTCTCCTACATCTACGCCCTCGGGCTCGGTACCTCGATCTATGCCCTGGCGCGGCTCGGGAGACCGCTCTACTCTGGAAGGGGACTCCAGGTCTCCGACTCGCTCAAGGTCGGGGCGATGATCATCATAGGTTTCACAGCGCTCTACCTCGCCGCGCTGCTTCACTCGTAGGAGAAAGCCATGGACCAGAACAAGCGGATAGTGGTTGCAATCGTCATCGTTGCGCTTCTGGGCGCCGGGGCGACAGCGTCCCTATACTACCTCAGTTCAATGAGGGGGGTTTCGACCTCCACGTCCTCGACTTCATTCAACGGATACCCTGCAGGGTGCACGAAACCAGCCGGAGGCTTTCTCATCATCGCGAGCCACCTCGGGTGGAATGATAGCGAGTTGCACGGAGCAGGGGTCACAGCCGGGGTCGTCTGGCCTATCATGAACGTCGCACAGGGCTCGACTGTCAACATCACCGTGTGCAACACCGATATCCAGGCTCACAGCTTCAACATCGAGTACTACCTCTCGCAGCCCGTCAACACCATCCACCCCGGTCAGGTTCTCCACTTCTCCTTCGTAGCGACCCAGGCGGGTACCTTCCAGGTCTATTGTGAGATACCCTGCAGCATTCACATCTACATGATTAGCGGGCAGCTCAGGGTCCTCCCTTCCTGAGTGTGGCTCAAGAGTCGAATTCGCGCCAATCTTAAATCCGGCGCGTCGCCAATGCGCTATCGTGTCCAGCACCCTTCCCTCGGACCTATTTTCACCGGTGAATGTCCAGGGCATCGATATTCTACATCTACTCTTGGCAATACTTTCGGTGGTCGTCCTGGTGATATCGGTCGGCGCCTTCATCCGAAGGCGAGAGTCGCGCTACTTCTTCCTGATGGTAGCCTTCTTCTTCTTCTGCGCGGACCAGATGATAACCCTCTATCAGGAGCTCTACTTCTACGGTCTGCTGATAGTCATCCCCATCGTCGGGCTCCATCTCGTGCACGTCCTGGAGCTCATGATGCTCCTCAGCCTGATAGCAGCGCTTCTTCCACTAAGGGGGCTAAGGTCCTGAGTCTGACGAATATGAACCGGCTCAGGGCGAAGAGGCTCGTCGCGCTCTTCCCGGGCATCCATCTCAGGAAGCTCCAGCGCGTCATGAATACATCGTTCAACACCACCCGGTACCACGTGGATAACCTCGAACGATCCGGAGAGATCGTCTGCGCGGTCGAGCATGGGCGGAAACGGCTGTATCCGGCGGGGTTTGACGGCAGGGCCCGGGAGGTGCAGACCGTCCTTCTCGACAACGCGTCTAGGAAGATCCTGTGCGCTCTGCTCGGGGACGGCACGCTGGGCAACGCCGGAATATCTGAAGAGACCGGTCTTCCCAAGTCTACAGTCAGCGAGCACATCGAGACTCTGCGGAGGCTTGGCCTGGTGAAGAGGAACGTCTCGCTTGAGGGAGTGGCGTCCTATGAGTTGCAGGAGAGGGAGGAGGTCGCACAGCTCATCGCAGACTTTCGCAGGAATCTCATGGCCAGCGCGGCTGACCGGTTCATCGACCTGTGGGACTTTTAGATGGCAAAATCGGTCTCAGCGGAGTCCTGTTCCACCGCAGTCACAGAGCGCGGACTGGGAAATAGGTTCAAGTACCTTAACTAGCTCGAGCGGGCCGGTATCGATTAGCCATGGGAAGACGTGCGAAGGTCAACGCCAAGAAGAGGAACCGTCGCATAGTCACGGCATCTATCGTCTTGACGATAATCGCTGTCGTGGTCGTCCTCGCGCTTGTGATCGAGGCGAGCCAGAACGACCCCTACGCCAACTACATCGGGCAGCCTGTCTCGACGTCGGTGATGCAGCAACTCACTGGCGTGAGCGACTCGACCCTGAAGACAATCGGTCTCCCTTCGAGCGTAACCCCTCCTACGTCCATATCCGGAAGCCTCCTCACTTCGGGAGGCAAGCCTGAGGTGCTGTACATAGGCGGCGAGTTCTGCCCCTACTGCGCGGTCGAACGCTGGAGCATCATCGTCGCCCTCTCACACTTCGGGACGTTCTCCGGCGTCGAATACATGCAATCCTCCTCTACCGACGTGAACCCCAACACCCCAACGTTCACCTTCGTGAACGCCACGTTCACCAGCGAATACATCACGTTCGTCCCCGTGGAGCACTGGGACAGGAACACACAGACCCTCGTGACGTACAACAGCGCCGAGTCGAGCATCTACAATCAGTATGGCACGTGCCCGAGCAACAATCAGCAGGGCATCCCATTCGTCGATATTGCGAACCAGTATGTCGTCAACTGCGGGGCTCAGTTCGCCCTTGGCCAGATAGCGGGGGACAACTGGACCACGGTCGCGTCCCAGCTAAACAGCCCTGGCACCACCGTCGCGCAGGAGATCGACGGCGCCGCCAACTCGCTGATAACCGCGATCTGCAAGGTGGACGGCGCGCAACCCTCCTCGGTCTGTTCTCAGTCGTATGCGGCCGTAACCCTGGCATTCGTGCCTCCAGCAGGTACGAGCCCAGGAAGTCAGCAGATGCTCTCGCTTCTGCCGCAGGTCCGAGAGGATCACCGATGGACAGGCTGAACAAGCTCTTTATCATAATCGCTGCCGTCGGGATCGCTGACGCCGTCTACCATGGCTATGACGAGATCACGAGCTACTCCGCCCCGGGTACGAATATCTGCAACATCAACAACATCTTTTCCTGCGGCACGGTCTTCAGGAGCGGCTACACCACCTTCCCCCCTCACGACGGGCTTTCGATGTGGGTCTACGGAGTCATCTGGTTCCCTCTGATGCTGGGGCTGGGCATCTGGTTTGCCAAGGACAGGGGCGGAATAAACGGGGTGCTGATGCTCCCCATCCTTATGGTGGGGAACATCTTCACACTCTATCTGTGGTATCTCGAGCTCGGGGTTATTCACGCGATATGCCCGGTCTGTGTCAGCCTCTACTGTCTGAACTACGCTATGACCGCGATAGCAGTCGTGATAGCCCTCAGACAGGACTGACCGATACCCTCGCTCGGCTGACTGGAGCTGCTCGGGAAAGATGCTCGCTTCCCGTGCGTGAATCGGAAAGAAATGAGCTGTTGCGGAGGATTCGGGCGCATTTCAGGGCGTCCCGCTTGGGATTCTCGGGGCAACTCTTATTAATGCACATTCGTCGATGGTCGAATTCACCGGTGAATGGTATGGCTAGATTATTGGTGTTCGTCGACATCTTCGTGGAGTCTGCGGCGATGGATGACGTTGTTGCGTCACTTAAGAAGCTGGACAACCTTGAGGAACTTTACGAGGTCACCGGCGAGTTCGACATTGTCACTCTGCTCTCTGCCGCCGACATAGAGGAGTTCAGGGACGTCCTCAAGAACAGGATAATGAAGATCAAGGGGGTAAAGAGCACCGTAAGCTCAGTGGTACTGATGTCTCACAAGGGTCCTCGCTGCGCCGAGGAAACCGGCAAAGTCAGACAGTTGGCGCGCCAGTAGGCTGGGCTCTTCCGGCTCCAGGTGAGGAAGACCATCGGCGATTTGGATTCTGGGATAGTTGATAGACGCGATCCAGGCTGCGTACGTCGTAGCGATTCTCGGCGCAGCAATATTCTCCGGATGGCTCCTGGCGCCCTACGTAGTCGGGGTCTACAACCGGTCTCCCGGCAGGCTGGACCGGTTCCTCGACCCTCTGGAGAACCTCATCTACCGCGTCGTCGGCGCCGACCCCGCGCACACGATGGACTGGAAGCAGTATTTCCTCGCCGCGCTCTTAGTTAACATCGTCCAGATGGCGATAGCCGCATTCATCCTCCTCTTCCAGGGTTCTCTCCCCCTGAACCCCCAGGGATTCTCCGGACTCTCCTGGGACCTGACCTTCAACACGGTAGTCTCGATAGCCACCAACACCAACCTCCAGCACTACAACGGGGAGACCACGCTGTCTTACCTAAGCCAGATGTCGGCCATCCAGTTCCTGCAGTTCACGTCGGCGGCCACCGGTCTATGTGCAGCCGTCGCCTTCGTCCGTGGCCTGACCAACGGGTCCAGGGACATGGGTAACTTCTACGTCGACTTTGTAAGGTCAATCACCCGCATCCTGATACCACTCTGCTTCGTCGCGGCGCTCGTCTTCGTCGCCCTCGGCGTCCCCCAGACGCTTGGGGGCTACGTCACCGTCAAGACCATCGAGGGCGCTTCGCAGACGATATTAGTCGGCCCGGTGGCCTCGCTCGTCTCTATAATGCAGATCGGTACGAACGGGGGCGGCTACTACGGGGCGAACTCTGCCTATCCTTTCCAGAATCCCAACCCCCAGTCGGATATTCTGGAGATCTTCCTGATGCTCCTGCTCCCGACGACCCTCTGCTTCGTCTACGGCCTCATGCTCGGCAAGAAGAGAGAGACGCGCCCCGTCCTTTTCGGCGCCTACGCCCTCTTCGCCATAGACCTGATCATCGCCTTCATCCCCACCTCGACCCTGAACTCCGGGATGGAGGTGAGGTTCGCGGGATTCTGGTCTGCGTTCTGGACGGTCGTGACCACGGCGGTCACGACGGGCTCTGTGAACAGCACGCTGGCGAGCCAGCACCCGCTGGTCGTCCTTTCTGCCTTCATGGGTATGCTGATTCAGTCGACGCCGGGAGGGATTGGCGCCGGTCTGATGTATATGGTCATGTACGCCGTCATCACAGTCTTCATCGTCGGGCTCATGTCAGGAAGGACTCCCGAGTACCTGGGCTTCAAGATCAGATCAAGGGATGTACTCCTCGTGATGAGCGCATTCCTGATCCACCCTCTGATAATACTGGTGCCTACAGTCCTCGCGTACGCGACCGGGGCTGCCTCGACGATAGGACTGGGGACGAACTCTCTGGGCTTCACTCAGGTGCTCTACGAGTTCACGTCGGCCGCTGCGAACAACGGCTCAGATTTTCTCGGCTCGATGGCCGACACTCCCTTCTTCAACGTCTCGACCGGAGTGGTGATGTTCCTGGGCCGTTACGCTCCGATGGGCCTTCTTCTCGCTCTGTCCGGGTCGGTGATAGGCAGGAAGAGGTCTCCCGAATCTGGCCTGAAGACGGACACGATCGCCTTCACGGCGGTCCTCGTCGGCAGCATCATGATACTCGTCGTGCTCACCTTCTTTCCCTTCCTCGCCCTCGGTCCGATCTTGTCATACTTCCAAGGCAACGTGAACGGACTGGGATAGAACCATGAACAATGACATCCCCCGAACTCAGTATGCGGCCCTCAACGGTAGCGTCGTAGTAGACTCTATTCTCAGGCTCAGCCCCGTTTCGCTGCTCTCGAACCCCGTCATGTTCATCACCGAACTTATGTTCTTCATCGTCGCTGCGATGGCGATATACCCGCAAGGTTTCGCCCCGGCCGCCTCGGTGGGCGAGAGGGCCTACTACGTCGAGATAGCCTCCATCCTCCTCATCACCGTATGGTTCAGCACCCTCTCAGACGCGCTCGCAGAGCAGCAGGCCAAGAACACGGCCGGCAGCCTCCGTAAGCTCAAGACAAAGGTCATCAGCAAGAAGGTCCTGAGGGAGGCCTTCTCTAGTACGGTGGTCCCCACATCCTCGGATGAGCTCAGTAAGGGGGACCTGGTTCTCCTCGAGGACGGTGACGTCGTACCCATCGACTCCGAGGTGCTGGAGGGGATCGCGATGGTCGACGAATCACTCCTCACCGGAGAGTCGGCACCGGTCAGGAAGGCCCCCGGAGATGTCCTCATCGGCGGCTCCAGGATAGTGAGCGACACCCTGACCGTCAGGATATCCGTCAACCCCGAGGAAGGTTACATCAACCAGATGATCCGGATGGTCGAATCATCGAAGAGGCCGAAGACGCCGAACGAGCAGGCGGTGACGATAGTCCTCATCGGACTCACGGGGATCTTCACGATAATCATCCTCGCCCTGCTCGGTCTCTCCGTAACGCTGGGTCTGGGCGCAGACCTCTCGGTGCTCATCGCGCTCTACGTCTGCCTGCTGCCGACCACGATAGGGGCGCTCCTCCCGGCCATCGGTCTCTCGGGCATCTCCAGACTCTATCAGAGGAAGATAGTCGCCAAGTCGGGCAGGGCGGTCGAGACGGCCGGAGACGCCGACGTGGTGCTCCTCGACAAGACGGGCACGATCACGGTCGGAAACAGGGCCGCCATCGAGTTCATCCCGTTCGAGGGCTACTCTGAGAGGCAGGTGGGGGAGGCCGCGTTCCTGTCCTCCTGGTACGACGACACTCCCGAAGGCAGGAGCATCATCGCCCTATCCTACAACAAGGGCTTCGTGCCGAAGAACCTGAACTCGCTCCCGCTCTCCGAGGTCTTCGAGTTCTCTGCGGTCACGCGCACGAGCGGGGTCAAGATAGGCAGGGCGCAGGAGTTCATGCTCCCGAAGGGCCGGTCGAGGGGAAGGATGAGAAGGAAGTTCTCGAGCGACAGCGTCGCATCCGACGACGACCAGAGCCCGGACCTCGAGATAATCAAGGGCGCCCCAGATTCGATAAAGAGGGCGCTCATCTCGCCGCCGCAGGACTTCGACGCGGTGGTGGACGCAGTTGCAGCGGCAGGAGAGACCCCAATGGCCATATCCCAGAATGGCGAAGCGCTCGGCGTCATCCGGCTCAAGGACGTGCTGAAGCCGGGCATCAAGGAAAAGATCCAGGGGATCAAGACCATGGGCATCCGGCCCGTCATGATAACCGGGGACCAGCCCCTCACGGCCAAGAGTATAGCGGGCGAGGTCGGCATCGACGAGTACGTCCCGCGGGCCAAACCCGAGGACAAGTTCGCTATCGTCCAAAAGGAACAGGCCCAGTCGAGGGTAGTAGCCATGATAGGCGACGGGACGAACGACGCGCCTGCTCTGGCGGTCGCCGATGTGGGCCTCGCGATGAACTCGGGGACCGAGGCGGCCAAGGAAGCCGCGAACATGGTCGACCTGGAGTCCAACCCGGCCAAGATAATCGACGTCGTCCTCCTAGGAAAGCAGCTCCTCATGACGAGGGGGGCTGTGACGACCTTCAGCATCGCGAACGACGTCGCCAAGTACTTTGCGATAATGCCGGTCATCTTCAGCGCGACGGTACCCCAGCTTGAGGCGCTCAACATCCTCCACCTCGGCCTGCACAGCGCGGTCCTGTCGGCGCTGATATTCAACGCCCTCGTCATCCCGATGCTGATCCCCCTTGCCATGAGAGGGGTCAGGTTCAGGCCGTCGGGCACGATGTCGCTCTTCCTGAGGAACGCCTTCGTCTACGGAATCGGAGGAATCGTCGTCCCGTTCATCGGAATCAAGCTGATCGACATACTGCTGTCTGCGATATAGGTGATGGAGACATGGAAACGAACCCAGAGAACAAGCAAAAGGCGAGCTACCGCCCGGTCGTGGGCATCGCCATCGTGTCCCTGCTCGTGTGTGGGCTCTTCTTCCCGCTGCTGGTAACCGCGGTGGGCCAGGTTGTGTTCCCGCACCAGGCTGGCGGGAGCTTGGTCAAGCTCGACGGTAGGACGGTTGGTTCCGAGCTCATAGCGCAGGGTTTCAGCCAGCGGGTCTTCTTCCATCCGAGGAACGCGTCCGCCTCGGGGGTCGACCCCGACATCACAGTGCAGGACGCCATGTCCCAGGTCGCGAGGATAAGCGAGGCCAGCGGAATCCCGGTCTCTGTGCTGCAGCAGCTGGTGGACGCTAACATCGACGCTTCTGGGAGGCTCGTCGAGGTCCAGTACGTCAACGTCCTCTTGTTGAACATCCAGCTCGTCCAGGACTACCCCTCAGTCTACTCTGCGTACGCCTGAGACTCATGTCGAGTATATTTTGTATAGCCTTAAAGCGACGAGAGACCGCACCGTAGCCGAAAGCAATGACCGAAGAACCGATAGTGCCAACGGTCCCCTTCAGGAGCTGCCCGATCCAGACCAGCCTTGGCGTGCTGGGCAGGAAGTGGACCATGCTCATCCTGCGCGACATCGCCTTCCTCAGGCTCTACCGCTTCAACCAGATTCTCCGCGCGACGCCGGGCCTCACGCCGCGCGTCCTCTCCCTCAGGCTGCGCGAGCTCGAAGCAGGCGGCTTCATCAGACACACGGAACTGAGGACAAATCCGAGACTCGTCACCTGGTCGCTCACGGAGAAGGGTACGGACACACTCCCCCTCCTGATGGGCTTCATAGACTTCGGTTCCAAGTGGTACTCAGAACAGGTCTTTGCGGACAAGGCTCCTCGCACGGCGAAAGAGCTCTTTCCTGATTTCTACGCGAGCAGATAACCATGCCGGCTGCGCCATTGATCGACGCGGTCGGGCTCGTGAAGGACTATGGCGACGTCCGGGCGCTGGCGGGACTTGACCTCAGGGTGGCACCGGGCGAGATCTACGGTCTGCTCGGACCGAACGGAGCGGGGAAGACCACGACTCTCCGGATCCTCGCGGCGCTCGACAGACCCACTTCCGGGAGGCTCATGGTCGCGGGGTTCGACCCCTCCGATGACGCCATCGAGGTGAAGAAGCGTGTCGGATACGTGGCGGAGACGGCCATCCTCTACGAGTCGCTCACGCCGAGAGAGTACTTCGAGTTCGTCGCATCCACGCGGCGGCTGGACAGAGGCGTTGTGAAGCGCGCGTCCACCCTCGCCGACGCGTTCGACCTGGGCTCGCACTACGACGTCCCGATAGGAGCTCTCTCACTGGGCACCAAGCAGAAGATAGCCATCATAGCGGCCGTGATGCACTCTCCCCCTCTGCTCCTGCTGGACGAGCCGCTCAACGGCCTCGACGCGAAGAGCGGTAGGATCCTGAAGGAGGTGGTATCCCTCCACGCGCGCGGAGGCGGAGGGGTCGTCTTCTCGTCACACATCATGGAGGTCGCCGAAGCGATGTGCACGAGGATCGGGATCGTGAACGAAGGGAGGGTCGTGGCCGAGGGCACGATGGAAGAGCTCCGCGCCCTATCGGGAAGGAGAGACTCTTCACTCGAAGAGCTCTTCCTGAAGCTCACCGAGGAGGAGGGGTTCGTCGCGGAGACCATCGGCAGGCTCAGAGAGGACGCTAGCCGTGGACCTTGAGGAGGAGTGGAGGGCGAGCGCAGTCGCCTACGCAGAGCTCGTCTATCGGCCGATAATCAGGTCCGGCTACACGTCGAGGGACATTGGCTCGATCAAAGCTGTCAGAAGGGCGCTGACGGGTGCCTCGGTCAACAAGGCGATATTCGCACTCTTCACGATGGCGGGCGCCCTCTTCCCCTTTGTCATCTACGCAACGGGCCTCGAGAGACTCTCGCTGACCGTCACGGTCTCCCTCAGCATTCTCCTCGTCTTCGGCTACGTCGTCCTGTACTGCGTCCAGGTGCTGCCTTCATTCGTGAGCAGCGGGTCGTTCGCGCCCCTGTCGACGATGCCGCTCTCCTCCCTTGAAGTCTCGCGGGTCGCAGGCCTGACCCTCTGGCGCACTCTCGACTACATACTGCTGGCCAGCCTAATCAGCCAGATTGGCGCCGTGGCCTTCTTCACGAACTCGCCGGCAGGAACGCTCCTTGTAGCCTTCGCGTCGGTGCTGAGCACGCTGCTCGCCGTGGGCCTCTCGTTCTGGCTGACCTCCGTCTTCCAGAGGAGGCTCGAGGGTGGCAGCCTCACTGGCATACGGGCGTTCTTCCGACCCCTCTACTTCGTCCTCTGGGGACTCGGCGTGATGAGCGCTGTCTTCCTCTTCAGTCTGATATCCTATGTGGCTCCTCCTCTCCAGGCCGCTCTGACGGACCCGGCTTCCCCGGCAGGTTTCGTCCTCTCTCTCATACTCCCGTTCTCTGCCGGGATAGTCTCGACCCACTTCCAGGGCGAGCCGGTCTCGCGGCTGTCGCTGACGCTCGGTCTTGCCGGGCTGGTCGTCGCAGGGTTGGCTACCGCTGCGGCCACGCGCGTGACCCTGGGCGTCGTGACCGGGGTCGTGCTCCCGACGAGGGAGCTCTCGAGCCACGCTGCCAAGACGGGGCTCAAGTTCCGCATCCACGGGCCTCTCTTCGCGTACGTCCTGAAGGACCTGCGCGTCTCGTCCCGGAACCCTGCCACGGGATTCCTCTTCGCCCTCCCATTCTTCGAGATAATCGCGGTGGTCGTCCCTCTCACAGCCGCCTCGGTGGTGAAGATGTCGGTCGTCCTGGTCGGCGCGCAGGTCGGCGGAGGCTTCGCTCTCTTCGTCGCGTTCCTGCTCGTGACCGTGGAGGACCTCGGGGTGGAGAGGCGGACCGCTCTGCCCTTCAGCGATTCGGTGCGCACGCTCTCAAAGGTCGTGGTCTCGGCCGCAGCATTCCTCCCTGTCCCAGTGGCGTTAAGCCTCGTACTCGCGGGCAAGCCAACCACGTTCTGGGGGTCGGAAGCAGTGCCTGCGCTCGCAGCCGTCTCGGTCTTCGCCGCGTGCGTCTTCGAGGTCTCTGTGCTGAAGGCGCTTGCCGAGAACGGACGCGGAATGGCTATGAAGTTCGCGGCCGGCATCGGTACAGGGGAGTTGCTCCTCATCCTTCCCGCCTTCGTCTACGCGATCGTATTCGTAATGTCCCGCGACCACGTCGCCGCCCTGACCGCGCTCTCAGTCTCGACGGCACTCGAGCTCGCGGCGGCCTGCTTCGTTCTCGAGCCGAAGGGCGCGATACGGCGAAGGGTCGGCTCAGGCCCGTCGGAGCGAGTTGTCCCTTGAGCCGCAGGAGGTCGAGGAGGGAGAGGCCCCGGAGGACTTTGGTGGTCGTCGCTGCGGTGCTGCTCGTCGCCGCCGCGCTGGGTTCGGTCGTCCTCCTCTACCACCCGGCGTCCTCGCCTCATGCCTCCTCCCAGGCCGCCAGCTCGAAGTACATCATTCTCTACGTCAACCAGGGCAACGGGGCGGTGAACGAGAGCAACTTCGCCTCCATGCTCTCCTTTGCGTCCTCACACGGGTTCAACACGGTCTTCTTCCAGGTCTATCGCCAGGGCACCCTGCTCTTCGACGCGAGCCAGCTGACCTACTTCGTCGGCCAAGCGCACGCCCGGGGGATGAAGATCTTCTTCTCCCTCTATCTCACGAACGCGACCCAGACCCTGCCGACGTCGGTCTATGGCCTGGGCGAGGACGGGATAAGCCTGGACATGTCCTCCCTCTCGGTCTCGGACCAGTCGTCGCTGCTCTCTTCGCTCCGGTCCGGATACGGCGGCACTACGGCCATAACCACCACCGACCTCACGCTCCCGCTCACTCCCGACATACTCATACTCGAGACGTACACGCCGCAGATACAGCAGTACTCGCAGTACATCCATCCGGGCGTCGTAGCCGGCGTGGGAGTCTTCGCCACCACCAGCTACTCCGACTACGAACAGGAATACCAGTATGCCCTCGCCAACAGCAGCGGCGTGATGGTCTTCGACTACGCCGGGCTCGTGAAGAGCGGCTACTAGCTCAGCCGAAGACGGAGAGCACGGCGTCATCAGCCAGCGCCACGGCGTAGCCTGCTATGCCGCGTATTCCCCTCGCGATCAGGGCTACGGCCAGGGACTCCCTGGACCTTTCCCTCTTCGTGCTCGCCAGGTAGATGGCCTCGTAGGCCCTCCGGACCTCATCCATCCTGTCGATCACGGTGCTGGCCAGGCGGAGCTCCTTCTTCATGAAAGCCTCAAAGGCGGTCTCCTGCATCTCTGAAGTGGTCTCGGCCATCCTCTCTATGGCGTCTAGCGTGGGGGGGTCCGGCTGCTTCTCCGTCTCCTGTACGTGCTGGGCTACTCTCATGGCGTAGTACGCTATCCTGCCGAGGTCCTTTATCGCCATGGCCTTGACGACAATGTCGCCGACGTCGTAGATCTTCATTTCGTCGCGCAACTTCCTATTCCTCACTCCCTGTATGGCGAGACGCATCAGCAGCCTGTAGAGCCTGGTCGACTGGTACCCTCTCTCATAGGCGTCCTGAGCAAGCATCTTGTCCCCCGAGTGCAGAGCCTTTACGGCGTCCCCCAGGACGGCGAGCGAGGTGGCGGAGAACCTCTCCATCGACTTCGACAGGTCGAACTTGAGCGGGTCCACCAGGTTCTGGAGAATCACCTTGCCCGAGTACTCCTCCGAGATCTCCACGCCAACGAGGTTGTCAACCGCCTCCCTGATCCATCGCTTCTGCTCAGGTAGAATGGTCCCGTCGGCCCTCACCTCTGTGATGTCGTGTCCCTGGATGTACGACGCTGTTATGCTCAGCTCCAGCATCTTTCGGTCGAGCGCACCGTCGATGATCAACGGCCTGGAGGGGACGGTGCTGCGCGACCCCACCGGGCTGACCACGATGTCGCCCTCCTCAAGCTCCATGTAGACGAGCCCGCCCTTCTCAAGACCCAGCTGGGAGACCCAATCCTTCGGAATGGTCACGATGAAGGTGCCCGCGGCGGTCGTCTGTAACTTCCGGATATCCATCGTAAACGTGGATCTTACCGTCATTACTTTAGTCTTTCGAAATTTACATATTGTATGTATGTGCATTCGACTATACGTTGTATGACGAGGAATTACATACAGTTTTTATATACCCTGGGAGGCCGACTCAACCGGTTGACATGGAATCCCAGGCATCATCATCATCGGTTGACGGAGTAGAGGTCACCGCTCCCGTGAGCGAGGAGTTTGCTCAGATACTCACCCCAGAGGCTCTGAAGTTCGTAAAGACGCTACACATGGAGTTCAAGGAGATGAGGAAGATGCTCCTTAAGAGGCGCGAGGACAGGCAGAAAGAGTTCGACTCGGGCAAGCTCCCCGACTTCGGCCCCGGGCGCGACACTCTCTGGGGCATCGGCTACACGGTCACCACGGTCCCGCGCGACCTGAGGGACAGGAGGGTCGAGATAACCGGCCCGGCCGGGGACCGGAAGATGGTCATCAACGCGCTCAACTCCGGGGCGAACGTCTACATGGCGGACCTCGAGGACTCGCAGTCCCCCACCTGGGAGCAGGTCTCACAGGCTCAGGTCAACCTCAGAGACGCAGTCAACGGTACGATAAAGTTCACCTCCCCCGAAGGCAAGGAATACGCACTCAACGAGAAGACCGCGACCCTAATCGTGAGGCCCAGGGGACTTCATCTGAACGAGGAGCACGTGCGAGTGAACGGGGAGCCTGTCGCCGCGTGCCTTTTCGACCTCGGGCTGTACGTCCACCAGAACGGGAGGAAACTGAGGGAGAAGACGACGAACCCGTACTTGTACATCCCAAAGATGGAGAGCGCGCTCGAGGCGAGGTTCTGGGAGAGGGTCGTCACCAGGGCGGAGGAGTACATGGTCTTCCCCAAGCAATCGATAAAGGTCACGGCGCTCATCGAGACGTTGCCCGCCGCGTTCGAGATGGACGACATACTCTACGCGCTAAGGGACCATATCGTCGGGCTCAACTGTGGCAGGTGGGACTACATATTCAGCTACATCAAGAAGCTCAGGAACCACCCGCAGTTCGTGCTCCCGGACAGGTCGGAGGTGACAATGGACAAGGCGTTCCTTGCGGCGTACGTCAACCTCCTTATCAAGACCTGTCACAGGAGGGGCGCCTACGCCATAGGAGGCATGTCGGCTTTCATCCCGGTAAGGAACGACGAGAAGGCGAACGCGACCGCCTTCGAGAAGGTCAGGGCCGACAAGGAGCGCGAGGTGAAGATGGGACACGACGGCACCTGGGTGGCGCATCCCGGCCTGGTACCCCTTGCGAAGGAGGTCTTCGACGCGGGCATGAAGGGACGAAACCAGCTCACCGTCATGAGGGACGATGTCAAGGTGACGAGGGACGATATGCTAAGGGTCCCTGAAGGGAAGATAACGGAGGCCGGCGTGCGTGCCAACATCAGTGTCGGTCTGCAGTACCTAGAGTCGTGGCTCGGCGGTAAGGGATGCGTGCCGATAAACAACCTCATGGAGGACGCCGCGACAGCCGAGATCTCCAGGGCCCAACTATGGCAGTGGGCAAAACACGGGGCATCCCTAGCGGACGGAAGAAAAGTGACCGCCCAGATGCTGAAACCCATGATCGCCGAGGAGGTCAGCAAGCTCTCATCGCGGGCAGCGGCTGACGAGCACAAGAAGAGGATAGCCCGGGCTGGAGAGCTCTTCGAGTCCATGGTGACTGCGCAGGAGTTCCCGGAGTTCCTGACAATCCCCGCGTACAGGGTGCTGATAGAGGAGGGGCAGTAATGATGTCCGAAGAAGTCTCCGAAGTCGAGTACGAGTGGGAGCAGAGCAGGTGGGCCGGGATCCGCAGGCCCTACACCGCAAGGGACGTCGTTCGGCTGCGTGGCTCTTTGAGGATCGAGCACACCCTGGCGCGCGTGGGCGCCGAGAAGCTCTGGAAGAGCCTCCACTCCAACCCTTGCATACCTGCGCTCGGCTGCCTCACCGGCAACCAGGCCGTCCAGGCCGTCCAGGCCGGCCTCAAGGCCATCTACGTCAGTGGGTGGCAAGTCGCGGCCGACGCGAACGCCGCGGGCCAGACATACCCTGACCAGAGCCTCTATCCCTACGATTCCGTCCCTACGCTGATAAGACGGATCAACCACGCGTTCGAACGCGCCGACCAGATAGACAGGGTCCAGGGGAAGAGGTCGACCGACTGGTTCGCCCCCATAGTCGCCGACGGCGAGGCTGGTTTCGGAGGGCCCCTAAACGTCTTCGAGCTCACAAAGTCCATGATAGAGTCAGGAGTTGCGTGCGTCCACTACGAAGACCAGCTGGCATCGGAGAAAAAGTGCGGGCATCTCGGAGGGAAGGTTCTGGTGCCGACCGCGCAGTTCATCCGGACCCTCGTGGCCGCAAGGCTGGCCGCCGACGTAATGGGCACTCCGACCCTCATAATGGCGCGCACAGACTCGGAGGCTGCGAGCATGATAACGAGCGACGTCGACCCGCGCGACCAGGTCTTCCTCACCGGCGAACGCACTCCTGAGGGCTTCTACAGGACGAGGCATGGGCTGGATGCCGCTATAGCCAGGTCTCTCGCTTACGCTCCGTACGCCGACATGCTCTGGTTCGAGACGGCCGCCCCCAACATCGGGGAGGCTCGCGAGTTCGCAGAGAAGGTCCACGCCAGGTACCCCGGAAAGTTCCTCGCCTACAACTGTTCACCGTCCTTCAACTGGGAGAAGAACCTCAGCAAAGAGTCGATCCGGTCGTTCCGCGACGAGCTCGCCGCGATGGGCTACAAGTTCCAGTTCATAACGCTCGCAGGCTTCCACGCCCTGAACCACTCGATGTTCAGGCTCGCCAAGGGATACGCCAGCGAGGGCATGTCGGCCTACATCAAGGTCCAGCGTGAGGAGTTCGAGGACGAGCAGCAGGGATACGCCGCCGTGAAGCACCAGTCGTTCGTCGGGACCGGCTACTTCGACGAGGTCGCCACCGTCATCAGCGCAGGCTCCGCGTCGACGCTAGCTATGAAGGGCTCCACCGAAGAGAAGCAGTTCGAGCAGGGGCTCACCAAGGTCGACACCAAGAGCAAGTAGACATCGTAAGCGCTTAGTAGTCGCGGCGGCAAAGCACCCTGCGATGGACAGGGTAGGCATACTCGTCGTCTCCAAGTGTCTGAGCGCTCCCGGGATCATCGACGCCTTATCGAGGAGCTCCTACAGACCCGACTTTTACGTGGTGGAGCGCCAGGCAAACCCGTTCACGCTCGCGAGGGCGGCGGTCCATCGGGTGGTTCCTGACCTCGCCGTCGGGGAGGTGGCCAAGTTCGCGCGGAAGCACAGGACGAGGTTATCGTTCGGTCTGACCGACACCGAGGACTTCATCGTGGCTGGAGGCCGAGACGTGGTCGAGAGGGAAGCCGGCGTACCGATGCTCTGCGTCACCGGTGAATATGCCGTCGAGAAGAGCAAGGCAGACCAGCGCATCCTCTTCGAGCGTCTCTTCCGCAGCGCCAACCCACGCTACCGCGTCTTCGACCCTTCTCGCTTCAAGGACGAGGGTTCTGCTGCGGTCGCCTTTCGGCGCTTCGCCTCGGAGTTGAAGGAGCCGGTCATAAAGCCTGACGCTCCGGCGCGGGGCGCTGGCGTGGGGGTGTGGGGGCAGGAGTTCTCCAACGAAGACGACATGGTCTCGTTCTTCAAGCGCGTCTATTCCAAGGGAAGGGTAGTCGTTGAGGAACGGCTGGAGGGGGAAGAATCCAGCTTCCATGCCCTGAGTGACGGCCGCCATTTCATCGTCGCTCCGCAGACTCGGGATTACAAGAGGGCCCTAGACGGCAACAAGGGCAAGCTCACAGGGGGGATGGGCAGCTACCGCGACGGCGCCTCTCACCTGCCGTTCGTCACGCCGAGCGAGTGGGAGTCGGTCGCGCTGCAGGAGCGGTCGGCGTTCATGCGATGGAAGGGAAGGGGCTCCAACCCCGGCCTTCGCGGTTTCGTGCTCTACGACGCGCTCATGCACACAGGCAGGGGTTTCAAGGTCCTCGAACGCAACAGCAGGGGCGGAAACACGGAGCAGCTCTGCCTCTTCGCGACGGTCGAGGATGACCTCGTGGACGTCTTCTTCCGGATGGTGGAGGGGACGCTGAAAGGAATACGATTCGCGAAGAAGGCATCGGTCGTCACCTGCGCTGTGCCCCTGAACTATGGCATCCCGGGATCAGCGCCCCTTGGTGGGGAGATGATAGACCTGGACGCTGCCTACGCCGTCCAGAAGAGGACCCCCGGGCTCATGGTCTATCCCATGGACGTGACGCTCCGGGCGGGCGGGACCTACATGGGAGCGTCGCGCTCCGTGGCCGTCGTGGGCGTCGCTCCCTCGGTCGAAGAGGCCAGGGAACTCTCCCTCTCGGGGGTTGACTCTCTGGGGGGCCCTCTGCGGAGCAGGAGGGACGTCGCCAGCAAGGAAGACCTCTATGCGTCCGTCAGGCACATGCGGCTCCTGAGGAAGACCGTCAGTGCTTGAAAGCGCGTGTGTGGGTCATGACCATGCACATCCCATAGCGGTCTGCCACGGTTACGATGTCCTGGTCGCTGACGGAGCCGCCGGGCTGGATCACCGCCTTCACACCCGCCGCTCCCAGCATCTCTATGTTGTCCCTGAACGGGAAGAAGCCGTCCGAAGCACAGACGGACCCCTGAGCCCTTTCGCCTGCATTCATCAGCGCAACTCGCAAGGCCCCGTTTCTCTTCCGGAAGCTGGCGACGCCGAGGGTCCAAAAGTGGGTCAGGGCGGCGTCCTCGTACCTCCCGTCCGCGACGACTATCCCGTTCGAAGGGACCCGCCTCACGACCTCCCAGGCTGCCAGGAGCTTGGCGAGCGTTGCCACTTCGGGCTTGGTCTTCGTGGGGACTGTGAGCTTCGCGGGGTCCAGCTTCTTCCTGTAGTCGACAGCTTCCTGCAGCAGTACAGCGCCCTCGATCACCTTAATGTCGTAGGGATACGTCGAACGCCCGGTCGTTTTGATTATCCTCATCTTCTTCTTCTGCTTGGACTCCAGCGTCTTTACGACCTCGGATTGGTAGCCCGGCGCGATCACAATCTCGGTGTAGACGGAGGAGTCCTTTACACCCTCGTTCTTCCCGATTAGCATGGCGGTCTCCCTATCAACTTCGCGGTTCAGGATTACCGTGCCCCCGAAGTCCGCCTCCGGGTCGCACGAATGCGCTAGCTCGTAGGCCTCCGAGACAGTGGGCGCGAAGGCGAACCCGCTTATGTTCCCGTGCTTCACCGTGGCGGCCGCGGGCGTATCGTCGAAGCCTTCGAGTATGGCGTGGGCGCTCCCGATGTCGAGATAGTTGTTGAAGGAGAGGGTGTCCCCTGCGAGCTGCTGCCAGTTCGTCATGTTCTTCGAGCCGTCGATCGAGTAGATCGTCGCCTTCTGGTCGGGGTTCTCCCCGTACTTGGCGTCCTGGAACTTCGTGGCAGAGAGCAGGAACCTCGATGGCAGCACCCCAACTCCCTCGAACCTCTTCCAGAGCCCGTTGTAGATGGCCACGTCATACGCCCCCGTGATCGATATTGCGTCGACCGCCAGCCTCCTCCTCAAGTGGAGGCTGGTCTTTCCTCCGTTGGCCTTCAGCTCGGCCAGCACGGGAGCATAGTGCCTTGGGGAGGCTACGACGGTCACGTACCGGAAGTTCTTGGTCGAGGCCCTCACCATCGAGGGTCCTCCGATGTCGATGTTCTCGATGATTGTCTCGTCGTCGGAGCTGGGGTCGGAAGCGACCCGTTCGAACGGATAGAAGTTGACGACGACCATGTCAATTGGGTCCACCTTCATCGCCCTGAGCTCGGCCAGGTGCTCTGGGGTCCTCTTCGCCAGTATCGCCCCGAACAGGGGCGAGTGGAGCGTCTTGACCCTGCCCGAGAGCGCCTGCGGGAGGTTCAGGTCGTCTTGGAGGCTTCGTACCTGGACGCCGGACTCCTTGATCGCTGTGTACGTTCCCCCGGTAGCCATGAGAGTGATCCCTAGCCCGGCCAGTTCGCGCGCAAAGTCCACCACGCCCGTCTTGTCAGCGACGCTGACCAGAGCAGTGTTGACCTTGACGAGCTCGTCATCCATGGTGCGCGGAGTCGCGCTTAGCCTATTATTCGGTTTTGCCGTGCAGGCCTGCC
>JAJYWC010000070.1 GCA_021791695.1 archaeon
CTGAGTTCTGTGCATTGGCACGCCAAAGCACTCGGATACCAAGCACCCGTACCCTCCCAGTAGTGAACTTGAGGCCGCCGCTGGCGCTGAATGGAATTGTCCCCGTCCTCTTTCTGTTCTCCTGCTTTTATTCAGAGAATGTGGCGTACACCTCCTCTCTAATCCCTTTTCGTCCTGACTTCCGTACCAGCCTTACTGCGGGTGGATCTTAACGGAGGAACTCACTATCCTCTGGAACTATATCTCTCGTTTTCATACCCACGCGCCTCTGATGACTCCTTTTCACTGGAGCACATGCTAAGCTGCCTTTCCATTCCTCACGCCTATTGCGTCAGCGAGACGCCGTCCCTCCACTGATTCCAGTATCCACCATGGTGATAAAGTCTAAGGTCTTCTTGGCGGCCAGCGCAGCCTGCTTGATGCAGTCGGGTAGGCCTACTCCTCTGAAGGCCGCCCCGGTAAGGAATACCCCCGGTAGACCACTCATGCCTTCGTCCAGTGCCGTAAGCTTCTCCATGTGCCCCAAAACGTATTGGGGAAGAGACCTGTCGCAGCGATGGACTCGCTTGAGTACAGGTTCGGCCGATACGTGAAGGATTGATTTGATCTCGTCCTGAGCAATCCTGCAAAGCTCGTCGTCTCCCCGATGAAGTAGTTCCTCGTCGCCAGCTCGGCCCAAGAAACACCTGAGCAGGACTCGGTCCGGAGGCGAGTGCGACGGCCACTTGGATGAAACCCAGGTGCATGCCGTAACCCTCCTATTCTCGATTGGTGCGACAACAAACCCCGACCCGTCCAGAGGATTGGAGAAGCTAGAGCGGTCGTATGCCAGTGAAACCGTGGCCGTCGAAACGTAGGGGATGCTGTCCAGGACGGCTGCCACCCGTGGGTTAGACTCCCTCAGGAGGTCGGCCGACACGTAAGCAGGCGTTGCAACCACGACGGTATCGGCACCGAGGACTGTCGCGTCCTCAAGCTCGAGCTCATACGGGCCCTCTCCCCTCAGCGCCACGACCTTCCGTCCTGTGAGGATAGAGACGCCTTTCAACTGAGAAGCGAGCGCTTCGACCATCACTCCTAGGCCGCCTCGCAGGGTCATGAACGTCGGCCTGCCGCTCGTTCGGCCCGGGTCGTGCGCGGCCTCGCGCCTCTTTGCGAGCGCCCCGGTGACCAAGCTTCGGTGGTTGAGCTCTAGTTCGACCAGCCGAGGGAAGTTCGTCAACATGCTCAGTTGCTCTGCATCTCCGGCGTAGATGCCCGCCATGAGCGGCTCGGCGATTCTCTCGAGGGCTTCGCTGCCGAGTCGGCGCCTGATGAAGCTGGCCAGCGACTCGTCGACGCCATCCCGCTTCGGCGGCACGAACACGTCGAGGAGCATCCTCGCCTTGCCCCATGGTGTGAGCAGGTCCGTCGTCAGAAACGGTGTCAGCTTCGTCGGCACGATGGACGCCAGGCCGTCCGGCACCTTCCTCAGTTTTCCCTCGCAAAGGATGTAGACCCTGGACCTGGCAGGGTCCATCCCGGTCAAGAGGTCGGACAGGCCCAGCCTCTCGCACAAGTCTACCGCCTGCGGCTTGAGCGTCAAGAACGAATCGGGCCCGGTCTCGATCACGCACCCCTCGACCTTTTCGGTCAAGGTTTTGCCGCCGAGCCGTTGCTCCCTCTCCAGGAGGGTACAGTTGACCGTCTGGCCACGCCTTCGCGCCTCTTCTTGCAGGAAGTAAGCTGTGGCTAGGCCAGAGATTCCGCCGCCGACTATGGCTACCGTCCCGCTCATCTGCGATGGCCTGCGGGTGACATGCCTGGTAACAATTCGGGGATCACGCTCAGGCGCCCCGCTTAGGAGCGGCGCTCAGTTCCGTAGAAACAGGCGGGATCAGATGAGAGTGGATCTGCATGATAGGAGTACGCTCTCGCCCTGCTGCCACCGCACATCTCAATGAAATTGCACATGCCGCAGGGGCCGCTCATCTTCCTTGAGCGTATGTTCCTCAGAAGCTCGCTGTCCCTGTAAACGCTCACCAAACTGTCTCTCTTCACGTTCCCAATGCCAATGGGTACAAGACCTCCAGGACTAATCGTGCCATCGTAGCCGACGAAGACGATTCCATCTCCGTCCAGCGTCCCTCTCGGGCCTATGGTCGAATGGCCGACCGGCTCGCCCTCCGTCCGCAGAAGCTCTGTCCTGAGCTTGTGGTACTCTTCAGTATTCCAGTAATCGCCGGAGTTAAGCCTCTCTTTCGCAACCCTTCTGATGAAAGGTGCTTCAACCGTCCTTATCATTAGGCCATAGAACGACGCGTCGTACAGGAAGTTGCACGCGCTTTCATACTCCTCCGGCGTAAGATCGTCAACTCCCGACCCCCTTCCCACCTTCACGAGGAAGAACAGCTCCCATGTCTTGACACCGAGAGTCCTAATCAGATGAAATAGTTGGGGCAATTCGGTGTAATTGCTTTTCATGACTGCGGTGTTGACCTGGATGTTCAGACCTGCGCTCACCGCGTCTTTCACAGCTTGGATTGTCCTTTGGTATGTGCCCTCTATCCTTCTTATGGAGTCGTGCGTCTGCGCCGAAGCCCCGTCGAGACTGACCGACACCGCTGACACGCCCGCCGCTTTGATTCTCTTTAGAGTATCGTAGCTTAGAAGTTCTGTCACTGCGGGTGAGACTGCGAACCTTACCCCGGCGTTGGCTGCGTAGGACAGGAGCTCGAATAGATCCCCTCTGAGAAGCGGATCGCCACCGGTGAAGACGATTATGGGACTGGGTTTACCGAAGGATGCGACCTGGTCTATCAGTCGAACTCCCTCTTCCGTTGTGAGCTCTCCAGGTAACGGTTCTCTGATTGCGGATGCCCTGCAGTGAACGCAAGACAGGAGACAGGCTCTGGTCGTTTCCCAGAAGACAATGACGGGTTTCCCGGAGAAGGGCTTGTTCAATTTCTCGAGTCTTTTCCCAACGATAGAGGGGGCTGGACTGGATTCCATGTGTGATCACTAGAAGTGCTTCTCGAGAACGAGAGAGCGCAGGCACCCTATCAATTCATCGGAGTCGTTGAGAGATTCGCACCTGGTAAGTCTGACTCCGTAATCCTTCGCCCACTGTCTGCATTCGATATCTATGTCGTAGAGTATCTCCAGATGGTCAGAGACGAAACCTATTGGCGCGACGAGGAAATCTTGTTGTCCCCTATCCACTAATCCTTGCAGATGCTCAAGGATATCTGGTCCCAGCCAAGGCTCATTCGTGTGGCTGGCGCTCTGGAATGAGAAGCTCCATCGCGCCTTCCCAGCTTCTGCTGCGATCAGCTCGGAAGTCTCCAGC
>JAJYWC010000071.1 GCA_021791695.1 archaeon
ACGAAGGCGGGGCGCTGATGCCGAAGGTTTTGTCGAAGTGGGCCAGGTCGCTCCTTATCGTGGGGCTGCCGTAAGCGTCGACTATCAGTATGGTCTGGCGAGAACCGTCGAACCCTTTGGCGTAGAGCGGGCCGAAGTTGTATGCAGACTGTATGAAGTTGGGCGAATAGCAGTAGAGAACGGGGTAGGTCGGCACGCTCGTGCTAGTGGTGGAGCAGAGGGGGACGTCGTTAGGCACTACCGTATCGGGACCGACGGCCGCCCGGGGCGGGTTGACGGCGTAGACGAAGTCCTGGTTGCTGCCACCGGCGCTGACGGCGACGGTTGCGACGGGTAGGATTAGAAGTAGGATCATAGGTATGATGGACAGAAATTTCCTCATTCTTCGGCGTACATAGGGTCTGCCTTCCTATTTGAAGCTAACGTATCCGCTGAAGGATTGCCAATCGACATGCCAAGGCATCCCTTTCGGGGTTGCGACGCGATTGCGCGGGTGGGCAAATCGCAGCCGCGAGAAGCGGGCTGTAAGCCGAGGGGCGCAGAGACGCTCTCGGGTCTCTCCCATTTCTACGTGGAACTATACCAGGTCACAGTGAAGCTCGTGCCGTCGCTGGTGAGAGACGACGGGGACGCCTTGACGCCGCCGGCGCTATCGACCATGGTTATCGCTACCACGGAGGTGCCGAAGGAGCCGATGGCCCCGGTCGTCCCGCCCACGGTCGCGTAGTTGGTCGAGGCCACCCCTGTGTAGTCGAGGCCATAGGACGAGGTCCCGAAGTCGGCCAGCGGCAGTATCGACCCTCCAGAGGAGGGCGCCTCTGCTATCCATTCTGCGGATGACCTCTGCGCGCTGTTGATCTTCGCGGATGTGCTGAACGTCTTCCCCGTCGTCACGTCTGTTATCGTCACCACGAACTTGCCATTGGCGTATTGGACGTTGGCTGAGATGACATCACCAGCGTGCACGCTGATTGTCTTTATCTCAAATGACGGCCTCGGATAGAACTCGTACCAGGCGAAGTATGTCGCAGTCCCGCTCTGGCATTCGGCCAAAGTCCCCGTCTGCTCGACGGTGCTGTCGCTGTAGCCGTCTATCCCAACCCAGAACGCGGCGTAGGTGTTACCCGACGAGGGGCAGGTGACGCCCGGCTGCACCCAGGAACCAGCTGCATCGGTCACGGAACCGGCGGCCCCCGTGACCACGTAGCCAGCCCAGTTCAGAGAGCTGGTCGTGCCTGCCTTCACTATGGGTCCTGACGCGAGGAACGAAGGTGCGATGGCCGCGGCCGGTAGAACGGCGAATGCGGAGATGAGGAACAGGCAGGAAACAAGCACGGCAACTCTCGTTCCCAACGGTCGGGAGGAGCGCGAACTGGTTTATAAGTCTCATGTGTTCTTTTCGCTGCGGGACCAGCTACGGACGAAGGCGCTTGGCATCCGGAGACCCTGTTCCACCGCGCTCGCCTCGAATTGGCCGCGTTTACGATGCTTTCGTCCTTCGTTCAAAATTCAAGAAACATGCGTGGAAAAAGTGGGGGTTCAGGTGAGCGTCGCTAGGACGCAGTCACCTGAAACGTTAGGAAGCCCACACCCATCAGGCGGATCGTGTAGCTCTGTCCGGCGACTGGCGCCAGGGCTATGGACGGCGAAGCCGGGGCGTGTCCGCCCGCAAGGCTAGACACTTGGACGCCGATGACACCGCTGAAGCTCAGGGTGACGCTCTGGCCCGCAGCTATGGTGATTGAGGAGACGTTGCCTGTCGCCTGCTGTCCCTCGAAGCCGAGGAGCGGTTGCAGGGAGGTTCCGTTGATCCTGAACGGGATGACGCCTGGGTGTACTATCGAGGGCATAGACTTTGGACAGACTGGCACGAGAGGGTTGCACGGGATCGGGAGGGTCATTGACATGTTGAGCTGCCCGCTCAGGAGCAGGCCGAAGATGGTCGCGTTCGAGCTCCCGCTGTTCTTTAGGGTGACAGAGAAGGTGGTCTTGTTCCCGCTCACGGAGAGCTGTTCAGAGGTGGCAGAGATGCTGCTGGCCGCTTGCGACTGGGCGCTGTCCAGCTTCCCCGCGTCCCCGGCGGAGAGCTTCGCCCTGTCCCCGATGTGAGCCTGGCTCTGGTTCAAGTTGGAGCTCCCGATTGCCACACCGCTCGGCACGAAGACGAAGCTGTCCGCCGTCGCACCCGAGGAGGCGTTGACCACTTCTGTCTGCGCCAGGCTCGGTACGAGGTCGAGGATCGCCCCCGTGAGGTTCTGGTTGGCCCCTGCGGGCTGTCCGACCGGGAAGGTGACTTCTTTGGAGATCGGGGTTACTGCTTGGACTGTCCCGTTGACCTCGGCCTGGATTCCCGAGATGTCGAGGCTGATTGCCACGACCTGAGACCCTGCTGGGACTTTGGTCGACGCGATCGTCTGGGTCCAGTTCCCGAGAGAGACGAGGTCGACGGTGCCCGAGACGCTCACCGAGACCCACCTCGATGACCCGTTGGGAGCGGTCAACTGGAGGGAGACTCCTGAGTACGTCAGGTTGAGCTGTTCAGTCCCGGCCGGCACCTGAGGAGGGTCGGTCAGGAGGACCAGATATGTGGGAGAGGACGCGACCTGAGAGCTTGATGCCTGTGTCCCTTGAGAGGTGTTGGACGTATACGATTGCGAGACGCCTGTCGTCTGGGTGTTTGTGAGTATGGCTGGAGTCACGAAGTAGGTGGCTGCGATTATCATCGCAGCTATCGCCACTGCCGCAACTCCGAGCTTTATCGTCTTTCCTTTCGCTGACATTTTCTTCGGCGCTGGTATGGGATCAGGGGGTCTTGATTCTACGCCGTTTCAAGCGCGTTAAACGGCCTTTAAAGGCCACTGGTACAGATCTCCCGTCCATGCCCCGGCTCCTCCCTGAAGGGCCGAGAGTGGGGCGGCGGCCCAGGCATGAGAGTGGCGGTGTAGCTTGGTCTTCCCTCTCCGTTCCTCGCCATTTAACCGCGTTGAAGGTTTCATAAAGGACATAGGATAATCAACCTCCCATTCTACCCAGCCCTGAGGTGAGCCTCACGAACAGTATCGCCCCCCTTGAGTACGCTGACAGGGAAATCATATGCGCGCGGATTGGGCACAACTGGCGCGTCCTTGAAGGGGAAGAGAGGATTTGCGTCAGGTGCAAGGTCGTACGCAGAATCGAGATCGTGAGATGAAGGGCGTGACGGGCAGGCAGGCGCTCAAGAGCCCCGACGCCCCATCAGGA
>JAJYWC010000035.1 GCA_021791695.1 archaeon
GCTTCGCGTAGATTGAAGGATCTTTCACGTCCGAATCGGAAAAGGCTAGCTTTCGTCTCTTGCAGTTCGAACACGTTCCGCAATGAACGGGAAGCTTCTTGCCATTTACCATTCTGAATCCATATCCGGAATAACAGCTGTACGTGTACTCCCAGGGCACTCCGAGCTCTTCGCCTAGTTTAACCACCATATCCTTGTCGTAGGTTATCAATGGTGCCTTAACGTGATAGTCGCCGAAGTGGGTCGATTGCTGCGCTACCTTGTCCATCAGTTCAAGAAATTCCGGTGTGTTATCCTTCATGGCCACTGGGGTCTCCCGCCTGATTCCGATGTGGATGTCCCAGACATTACGGCGCCCATTGGAGAGATACTCGTTCAGGTCGATGGATTCCGCGTGCGCGAGACCGACAGTTATGAGCTGGAGATTGCGGACTACGTCCCACCATTTCAGTATGCGCTGCCTGGCCTTGTCAGGATTCCAGAGATCTTCTTCCATTGTCTCCGTTATGGATACCTTAGGTTTGGTCAGGACGCTCGTGCTAAGCTTCCCCAACCAGCTCAGGTCAATGAGTTTCACCGACGTTTCGAGGATTTTGCCTACCGCCTTGATGCAGAAGCCTTCATATTCGTAGGTCCTCTGACCGTAGTTTGCGAATATCAGCATCATCTGTGGAGCTCTGAGTCTGTGCTTGACGTAGAACGCAGTGGTCACCGAGTCGACTCCGCCGGAGGTCAAGACGACCGCTGAACGAGGATCAGACTTCATCAAACTCCCCTCCTGTTGCCGAAGAGCATTATGTGAAGACGGGGCGTGAATCGGAAACCCTTCTCCTTGCAGATTTCTATCAACCATCTACCCCTCTCGTTTAGGACAACTGAGTCGGTACCTTCGGGCATCAAAATCACTCTTTCAGCCGGCATCGAAAAATCCGAGATTAAGCTTTCTACCTCTAAGAGGTCATGCTGGTCACGCACGACGAACTTGAACCAGGCCTTCTGCGATGTCACGAATGCCTCAAGGACCACGCGGCGTAATCTCAGTCGCTTGTCCACGAGACTGTTCGACGTCTTCGGAGACACGTTAAAGAGGTCCACTACATCCAACATCTCTTCGGAAGGTGGCACAGTGCCGTTTGTCTCCACCTCAATGTGCATATCGCGCTCCTTCAGTCGCGAAAGGACCGGCAAGAGTGGCCTTTGGTGCAGGAGCGGTTCTCCGCCCGTCAATACCAAGTTCTTGCAGTCGAATTTCGTCACTCTGCTTACGATGTCCTCGGCTGTCATCGACTGGTAGTCGATTCCAGCTTTTGATCTGTCCTGGTTCAGCCAAGTGTACTTCGTATCACACCAGGTGCAGGTGAGGTTGCAAAAGTAGGTCCTTAGGAAGACACTAGGCGTGCCTATGTTGATTCCTTCGCCCTGTACACTGAGGAACACTTCCACAATTGGTAACTCGTTCTCCGTTCTTTGCATTTTTCTCTCCTCCAACACCGGGATTTCATTGGCGGAACGGGTGGAGGCCCACTCACCCGCCAGCGCAACCGACTTACATTGTCGATTATAACCGTTCCAGTCAGGATTTGGCTTCAGGTCCCTGCCTGTATCGCTGGACGATTTCCTTTGGGAGCAGAGCGTAGATGTCTGGATGTTCGGTTCTGAGCTTCACAAGTGTCGGAGGCATTAGACCGTTCCTCTTCGCCCTCTTTACATTATATTCTATGAAGCGTTTCATCGAGCTCGTCTCCCCCTTCGCCGCGACGAAGCCTCGTATCCTCTCCACAGCTTCACTTTCTTCCATCTTCTTCACGTTCACAAGATAGGGCGCAAGTACGAGCCACGTCAGTCTATGTCTCCCATCGGAGACGGGATGATTGAGCAGCTCCTCTATGTACACGTACCCACGGTTCGACCTGACCTTCTGTGGCGGAAGATAGGGGACGATCCTCTCCCGGATACCGACCAGTTGCTTCGGGAACGCTACCTTGCGGAGGTTCTTTACTCCGCTATAGATCATCTTCTCCGAGAGACTCCCGAAGAAGTCGTTTACATCATTTTCCGTGAAATATACCAGCCCCTCTGCAAGAGGACGGTTTACAAGCTTCCAGGCTTGAGACTTTAACTCGAACTTGGTCGTAGCCCTTAGATAGTCGACGACGGGAATGTTACAGACGTACGGAGGGAGCTCCGAACGTGAGAGCCTTATCTCGAAGCACTCCTTCAGGATTGCCAGCTTGTCTTGGAGTCTCTCCTCTGCGAAGAGTTCCTTAGCGGTCAAGCTCTCCGTCTCTGCGAACTTCTGCCCGAGAAACTGGTCCTGGCTTGCTATCAGCGCGGCAACAAAGAAACTCGAGAACTCGATGAGCTCAGAGAGATGCTTCTCATATCGCTGTCTCTTTATGGCTCCCAGTAACCTGTTCTCGCTTTGCCTCAGGACTTCCGGACTGGAGAAGCTCTCCTCTATCGGCAGCTTGTCGAAGAAGAGTCTTGAGATCGGCGTGAACGGATATCTCACCATCAGTTGAGAAAGCGCCGGTTCTTCTTGCGGCAAGCCTATCCTCTTCTGGATGTGGAAACTATCGACAACACGTCTCTGTCCCTCAGCACGTAGTCGGTCGGGAGGTGGATACCCGTCCTGATGTCGACGGCGTAGAGCAACCCCTTGTGAAGGTCTGTATGGACGGTCCTGGCCAGGTCGTCGAGCGTGGAGCCGGCCGGCAACAGGTATACGTCCGGTAGGACGTTCCCCATCTTATCGGTAAGCTTCTCGGGATCCGCGACTGGGTAGACGGCGTTCATCTTTAGCAGTTTGAACACCATTATACTCAATGCGAACTGTACGCCAGTCCGTAGATACTCTCCGAAAACCTTCCTCCTGATGTACGCCAAAGCCGTACGTTGGGCATCGCTCAACTCCTGCGGTCTTATGACATCGAACCTTTCTTCCCCCGGAACATACTTAATCAGGCCTTTCTGCTCCGCCCTTCTGAGAGATAGTTCTGCCTCTCCGCTGGTAGGAACTACGATTAGGTCCTTGTACTGCTCTCTAAGCTTCTGAAAGTTCTCTGCTGCATTGGGCAGGTCCATCTTGTTGGCGATGATAAGGGTAGGCTTTGACACATCTCTTAGGATCCAGCAAAAGTTCTGGGTCTCCTTCTCGGTCCAGTTCTCTACATCCTTCCCCTCAAGCAAGCCCTCCTTCAACGCATACACGACGTGCTCCTTCTTGACCCCTATCCCCTGCATGACCTCCGCCACGGCAGTGGGCAGGTCGGAACCCTGCAACTTGGCCAGCTTCCCAATTTTGCCTACGTTGCTAGTGAAGAGTTTGGTGTACCAAAGCACCAGCTCCAGTTCCACATCAGCGACATCTGCAAGTGGGTCACCAGTACCCGCCTCCGTCACCCTTCCGTCCTTGTCGACACTTCCCGAAGCATCCACCACGTGCAGCAGGGCGTCCGACTGGGCCGCGACCGAAAGGAACTGGTTCCCCAATCCCTTGCCCATCCAAGCGCCCTTTATCAGCCCGGGCAGGTCAGTGACCTCAATCGGGATGAAGCGCCAACCATCCTCACATCGTGAGTTCTTGGGATTGTCCTGGACAGAGAACTCTTTGTGAACGCACAGGGTCACCGCTTGAGCGATACCTTCGTTCGGAGACTTGGTCGTGAAGGGATAGTTGGAAATCTCGGCCGTCTGCAGTGTCATAGAATTGAACAACGTCGTCTTCCCAGCATTCGTCTTCCCGATTATCCCGATACGAATGACCATAGGAGCTGGCTGTTGCTTGGACGTTCTACTTATAGTTGAAGGAGGGAGTGAATCACCCGAGCCCTACATCTTGTATCGCAGGAAACCTGCGGCGCCTCCGAACGACTTGAGCATCATGCCCTCCTCCGTCCCTGAGGATATCATTTCGACCTTGGCGCCTATCGCTATCGCCTTCTCCTCGAGCATGTCTACTATGTCCTCCTCCTCCACTTCGTAGTCCACAGCATTGCATTTGGTACATGGTTCTGAGAGCATCTCTTGCATCATTTTG
Source organism: archaeon (assembly GCA_021791695.1). Lineage (GTDB taxonomy): Archaea > Thermoproteota > Nitrososphaeria > Nitrososphaerales > Gagatemarchaeaceae > Gagatemarchaeum. The sequence goes on from JAJYWC010000035.1 coordinate 4,040, forward strand.
ATTCTCTTAGCATTCTCGACAATCTTCTCTTTGATTGTCTGACAGTTCTTACAAGTCATCCTAATCTTGGTCGTGTTTATGTCATCTGAGATCAGGATGATGTCGATGTTGCTTCGATTCAAGGCATCAACTATCCTGGGAAGCCCATAGACCGCAAGACCATTCGTCCGGTTCACCTCTCCCAAAAACTTCTGGACGAGTTTCTTCTCTTCAAGCAATCTGACGTTCTCAAGCTTGTCCGCCGCTTTCTCGACAATCTCACGGACTCCTTCCCTCCCACCGTAGGATGTATCGATAACTTCGATAATGTTATTCTGTAGACGGTAGTCCAGATACCCATCCTTCAGAAAGTTGTCCTTGGTTGGCCCTGGACCGCCCACTATGACGCCGTTCACCTTATGATCGGTGATGAAAATCCTGGTCACGTGTTCAGACACCCTGTTAAAGAAGTACGTCAGCTCCATTTCGCGCCCTCTTTCGTATCTCCTAGCGCTTTGGCCTCCTTTCCTCGTCTTACCGGATATTCCAGACGTCATGACGTCCTCTATGTCCAACCGGTCCCCTGCGAGGATGCCTATACCCACATCGTTCGAGTCTAGCGCCAGAATGCCGTAGACCTTCTCGGCCTTCAGCATGTCGCGAAGATATTCTACGTGGAAGTGGTCGTCACACATGTAGAGGAAGGTGTTGACGGGCTTGGGTGGGACGATTTCGTTCAACCTAATCACCTCGCTACCCGGACCGTTCGTGGGAAGCGCGCCCGAGAAGATCACAAGCCCGTTCTCGGGCGTTTCCCTATACAACTTGAGCCGCTGCATGGTCTTTGTGAGCGCATCCTGGACGTGATTTCTGGTCGTATCGGACTTGATGTTCCCGGCAGTGCCCCACTCGTTCCTAAGGTAAGCTATCACTTCGTGTACGGGCTTCTTCGGAGGGATGTAGAGCGAGACGAGTTCCGTGCCTCGTCCTTCCTTGCTCGATAGCTCCGAGATTGCCTTTCTTATCTTGTATAACCTGACGGAGTCAGCCTTGCTAATCATGACTATGATAACCTCTGGGTCAGCTCAGGTGCTTACTATCGCAAGCGGGACAGATGGCTATCACGGACGGACAAATTTGTCCACCTCTGCTTTATAAGAACTATCATTACCTTGAATGGACACAGATTGGCAGGTCGATTGATTTGAAGATAGTCGTGCGACTGGGCGGCTCGGTTCTGGGCTCCCCGCTCGACCCGGAAGTGGTGAAGCGCTACTCCGACGTGATATCGAAGGTCCTGAAGCAAGGGCACGACGTCGTTCTTGTCATTGGTGGAGGTGCCACCGCTAGACAGTACATCGATACGGCGAGGAGAATGGATCTGCCTCCAAGGACTCAAGACCTCATCGCTATTCAGGCTTCACGCCTCAACGCGCGGCTTGTCGGTATGGCACTCGGCACCAGCGGTGTCGCAGTCACCTTGAGGGGGGCGGTTTCCATGGCGGAGAAGAATCACATCGCGGTGATGGGAGGGCTGAAACCTGGAATCACGACCGATACCGTAGCCATCCTTGTCGCTGAAGCGTGGAAGTCAGACTTGATTGTAAAGGCATCAGACCAGGAGGGAATCTACGACGCCGACCCGCGCACTCATCCCGGCGCAAAGCTCTTGCGCATGGTGTCATACGAGAAACTTGTCGACATTCTCGGTGGGAAGCACTCACCTGGCATCCACAGAATCGTGGACCCAGTTGCGGTACAGCGGATAGCAGAGAACAGGCTTAAACTGGTCGTCGTCAACGGAGCAAGACCCGAAAACATCATACGCGCGGTCAACAGAGAGAAGGTGGGCACAACTGTCGGTTAGACGGCTACCGCCACCACTATGTCGTTCACATTGGTACCGGTCGGCCCTGTGATGACGAGGTCCCCGAGTTCCTCGAGAAATCCGTGGCTGTCGTTTCGCAGCAGCGAATCCTCGATTAAAAGACCCTTGGCGGTAGCTCTGGGGACCGTGAAACCGTCCACGACTCCCCCTGCCGCGTTCGTAGGACCGTCCAATCCATCTGTCCCCAGCGAGATAAGTGCAATTCCTCCATTTCCAGCGATTTTCATCGACGCTCCCAGGGCGAACTCCTGATTTCGGCCTCCTTTGCCACTCCCCTTCACCGCTACGGTCGTTTCACCTCCTGCGACGTAGCTTATGGGACGCCTGCCAGCACCGCCATGCTGGACCACAGAACCCATGAAGATTCCTGCAGAACGTGCCTCGCCCTCGTAGCTCGTGGTCAAGACGGTCGACCTACATCCCACGCGGCTGAAGTATCTCGACGCCGCGTTGCAAGCGTCCTCGTTGCTGCCTACAATCACATTGATGACCCTTTGGAAATACTTCGAACCGGGTTTCGGGGTCTCGGGAATCTTCCCATTTGTACCATCCTGAATCGTGCGCTCCACCCTCCGGGGCGTCGCCGTCCACAATCGATATTTCCTCAAGATCCGTTCTGCATCCTTGAACGTGGAAGGGTCCGGATATAGTGGTCCTGATGCTATCGAGTCCAGCTTATTTCCTACAACGTCGGAGATGACGAGTGAGAGCACGACACTGGGATAGAGCTTCTGGGCCAAGCGGCCTCCCTTTATTGCCGAGAGATGCTTCCTGACCACGTTCAGTTCCTGGATCGTAGCTCCTGCCCGAAGAAGGCCCTGCGTCACTTGCACCTTGTCTGAGAGACTCACTCCTTCCCCCGGGAGTGGCAACATGGCCGAGCCTCCTCCCGAGACGAGGCAGACCACCAGGGTCTCACGGTCCGGTTTACCAACCATCTCTAGCATCTTCATGACGCCCTCTTCACCCATGGTGCTCGGCAAAGGATGAGTTGCTCCATGCAACTCGATACGCCGACCATTCCCGCGGGCTAGTTGGGACTCTAGGACATTCACGACTCCTCCGTCTATCCTGTCGCCCAAAATCGACTCCAAGGCCTCAGACATCTGCAGCGCCGCTTTCCCTCCGCCTATGACGAAGACTTTTCTGAACTTCGTCAAATCAATCTCGTTGCCATCAGCGATAAGCTTCCCTTCTTTGACTCGCACCTTAGACTTGACCAGCCCTGATGGTTCTACAGCGCTGAGGGCCACCTCTACAGCATCAAGACAGAGACGCCTAGCTCGCCTCTCGGCGTCGCTCCTTCCGTTCTGAACCAGGGCAGACGTGTTCTTGATGTACATCCTGTTCTCCCGCACTGCCATACTTTACGCAGAGGAAAGACTCCTGAAGAGGTCACTCCTCAAGAAATCGTCGATGGCCTGTTTGGTATAGGCAAGCCCTCTCGGCTGGCCAGTCAGAACATGCTGGACCTTCCCATCGTCGAATTCAAGGAAGACCTGCGGGATGGTGTAATCTGGTGTCCAGTCACCGTACTTCTCGACAAGCTCATCTGCTTTCCTGACGGCGTCGGTATCTATGTCGTAGAGGTTGAGGGGAACGCCTAGCTGCGCAGCCGCCTTCTTCATCGGTTCTACGGCCGTGGGAACGCAATGCGGGCACCAGTTAGCGTACACTATGTCGATTGCCTTCAGCTTGCTCACAAAAATCGCCTACTCGGTCGCTCGAGACTGATATAAAATCAAACATGCTGCTTCTTCTTTAGCGTTGAATCAGGTCGCCGAGCCACTCCGACGTTCGAGAGCAGTCGCCCGAACTCGTCCTCGGTCACCCATTCGACCCTGAGGTATTCGACCACTTCTTCGTCGCCCATTCCAAGTCTCCTCCCCTCCTTCACGCACGTCTGGTACGCTTCGATCTCGGTCGGTCTGTCGACGTAGCTATATCTTCTGTCGAACAGTTCCTTCCCTTCCATGAACTGCCTGACGTGCACTAGCTCGTGAACGACATCGAGATGGAGGTGTCTTCCCTCCCCGGTCTTGAGGTATTCCCCACTCACCACTATGTCGCCGGTCTCGTCATCTACCCGGAGGTACCCCGAACGAGCCTGAACGTCGACCCTCAGGTCCGCTAGGACCTTCTCTGTTCTGTCACCGAATATCGACCTGACAATCTCCAGGGACTCGAATCCCTGGAAGATGTCGAGGAATCGGAATGACCCTGCGTTCAGGTCGCGTTTTATAATGACGCCGGTGGACAACGAAGACACGCCCCATCGATGAGATTTAAGGAGTGTCATAGCCTTTCACGAAGAGCTCTTTCGTATACACCCGTCGGAACCCGAGTTTGATATAGAGCGGCTCGACCGAGTCCGAAAGTATAGTCTGCAGAATCAGCTTACGTCCTTCGTCTTTAGCGAGCTTGTTCGCAAAGTCGAGTATCGTGCTAGCCACGTGTTTCCCCCTCATCTCCGGGACCGTCCCCACGCAGTAAGCGCCCAGCAACCCTTCTGTCCTGTGCAGTGCAAGGACGCCGGCGGGTTTCTCATCGAGCTCTGCAAGTACCAAGCTCGTATCCTTGTCGCGCGAGACTCGTTCCAGGATGCCCATCACCTTCTCCATGAGCTTCACATCACCATAGAATGACCTGAGGTAGGCATCTGCCCATTGCTGCAGTCCGACCTTCGCACCCGTGGCCAGCACCAGCTCACCGTTGAGTTGGAACAGCGGTTCATCTACCTCCATCACGGACATCTGGTCAGCGATCTTGTACCTCCTCCTCTCCATATGCTGAAGTAAGCGGCTATTGAGTGAGTCGCTCCTCAGAAAGATATAGGATTTCAGGTCGCGCTTCGCAAACTCGACTTCCATCAAGTCGACCAGAGAAGCTATCCTTGCTGTGACTTTTACGAAGCCGCCGCGATTGAAGAAATATTCTCCGAAGTGTTTAGAGAAGAACAGGTAGGCATCCTTGCCGAGCCATAGGGTCTCGGTCCAGCCAGACCACCAGGAGACTTCATTGAGCTCGTATCCGGTTTCATCGGAATCTTCCAAAGATGTTCACGCCGAGGATGTTCGAGGTGATTCGGAGCGCTTCGTAGTAGAGTTCGACCTGGTTCTGGTCCTTCTCGGTCGCTCCGTCTTCGAGAAGTTTTCTTATGAAGGCTATCGCCCCCGGAGTATCAAAATCATCATTCAAACACGCATAGAACGGTGCCAGCACCTTGCCGGAGTCGCGTCTGCGAGCCTTCGTAGCCCTTCTCTCCTCTATTGTATTCGCGTCCGCCTTCATTCTGGTGTAAACCCCATGCATCTGTTTCAGGCCCTTTTCTTCGAACTCCATGTCCTGCCTGTAGTGATACGACAACAGGTACAGCCTGAGCGTGTCGGGTCCGTACTCCTTGAGCACCTCCCTCAAAGTGAGGGCGTTGCCGGCCGACTTGGACATCTTGCTTCCGGTGGTGTTTACCAGACTCGTGTGTACCCAGTACTTCACTGAAGGTTTCACTCCCGTGAGTGACTCTACCTGGGCGATTTCTGCCTCATGATGAGGGTAAATCAGGTCGTACGCTCCGCCGTGTATGTCATATTGTGCACCGAAGTTGGTCATGGTCACCGCAGTGTCCTGTATGTGCCATCCCGGCGAACCTCTTCCCCACGGACTGTCCCATCTACCCTGTACGAGCTCGACCGACCGCCAGACGGCGAAGTCGAGCAGGTGCTTCTTCTTCAAGGAGAGCTCGAGTGGGACGAGCGAGAGCTGGCTCGGGGTCTGGTGGGAGAGCTTGCCGAAGTCTGGGAACTTGGAGGTGTCGAAGTAGACCATTCCATCGACGACGTAAGCGTGTCCGCTTCTTATCAGAGAGGCGACCTCACTGATTGTCTCTTGGACGTAGTTCGAGACTCTCTCGTACTTGGTGACTGTATAGATCTTGAGGCTCTCCATATCCTCCAAGAACGCCTTCGTATATCTCTCGGCGAGCCTCATTGGCTCGGTGCCTTCCTCCCTCGCCGTTTGAGTGATCTTATCGTCAATGTCCGTGACGTTCATCAGGAAGTTGACCTCGTACCCGAGGTGAGACAAATATCTTGCCACAATGTCGTAGAAGTTGTACGTCCTTGCATGGCCCACGTGCAGGTAGCTCTGGACCGTCGGTCCGCACACGAACATGGTCACTTTCCCCGGTACAATGGTGTTGAACGGTTCCTTCTGCATACTCATCGTATTGAATAGCTTGAGGTCCGGCGGCTTGAAGTAACTGGCCACTTGCTCTTCCTGAACTTACCTTCGTTTTTGAAGTATAAATGTGAGTAAAAACGACCAAGGTCATTGATTTACGAGAAGAAGCTGAATTCCTTTCCCGAGGTCGTCAGGGAGCTCAGCATCCTCGACCTCGACGCCGGTATCAGGGCGATAGGTAAGTACAAGGCAAAGAAGTGCTTCGTCTTCGTTACGAGGTCGCCCAACGGATTCACTTCGATGGTCTACAGCATCAGGAGCTTCAAGAAGGAAAGCCTTCCCGACAAGCGTCTGCTTGCGAAGGAGTTCCCGGACCTGAAAAGCACAGAAGAATTCCTGACGGGGATGCTAGTCAAACCTGTAAGGGCTTCCTCTTACTGAGCGAACTCTGTAAAATCCTGCGCTCGCAGAGTTTGACGTAGTCGGGATTGGTCTCGTATCCCACGAAGTGTCTGCCAGTCCGGACCGCTGCAATGGCGGTCTGGCCAGAGCCCATGAATGGGTCGAGAACGATGTCTCCCTTGAACGTATAGAGCTGTATGCAACGGTAGGGAAGCTCGACCGGGAACGGAGCAGGATGACCGACTTTTCTCGCCGGTTCCGCGTCGAAGCGCCAGACACTCTTCGTGAACTCCAGGAACTCATTACGCGAGATTGTGCTCTCTCTACCCGACTTGTCCCGCGAGAAGGAACTCTTTGAAAAGACGAGTATGTACTCGTGAGTGTCCCTGAGTGTGGGGTTTGATGCCGAGCGCCAGCTTCCCCAGGCCGTGGAGGGACTACTACTCGCTTCCTTCGACCAGATCACCTCGCCCCTCATCAGGAAACCCAGGTCGAGCATGTCCTCTATGATGAAAGCATGGATGGGGATGTAGGGCCGACGACCGAGGTTTGCTATGTTGATGCAGCATCGTCCTCCGTCAACGAGCGCGCGCTCCGTTTCCGCCCAGACCCTCCTCAGGAAATCCCTATACTCGTCAAGAGTCAGGTCCCTGTCGTACTCCTTCCCGACATTGTACGGCGGCGACGTCACCATGAGGTGGACACTATTGTCCGGCAGGTCCGTCATATCCTCGCTGGACTTGTAAAGAACTCTATCGAGCGCGTTCTCTCCGACCGCATTCTCAGGACTCCGCGAGGAGCCCTCCTTCTTCATCCCCTCGTAGAGTCTGCCGAGGTAGAATGTCTTGGAGTCGTGGCTTGTCCTTCCCGGCGAACCGAAGGAACTGGTCTTCGTTCTCTTGCGATCCACCAAAACGCGTCAACCCGCTCCTCGCGTCTTATAACGGTTCTATCGACGAAATCTGAAATAACCGCCGCAACGAATCGGGACGGACATGGTTAATTTCATCGAGATGACCGACGATGAGTTTCAGAGATGGAAAGACCGCGCGATAGTAGAGTATTTCTCGGAAAGGGTCAAGGCCGGAAACGAGGACCTGGGTCCAGAGGCGTCAAGGAGAGAGTTCGAATCCCTCCTCCCGCAGGGACGACGCACCAAGAACCACCACGTGTACTTCATAGCGGACGAGAACGAGAAGGACCGCAAGGTGGGCATCGTCTGGTATGCTACGGAGGCAGAAAACCAGCCGAAGGGCACGATATTCATCTACGACATCGAGGTCGAGGAAGGTCTCCGCGGAAGAGGATACGGAAGGGCCACCCTCGGACTACTGGAGGACAGGGCGAAGGAAATGGGCGTACGTAGGATTGCGCTGCACGTCTTCGGTCATAATGTCCGCGCCCGTAAGCTGTACGAGGATTCCGGCTATCGGGCCACGAACGTGATCATGGCGAAAGAACTGAGTCCTGCTCATGGTGCGGGGAGTGGGATTTGAACCCACGAACCCCTAAGGGAGCGGATGACTCCTCCTAGAGCCAGCTAGATCTTGAGTTTCGGCACCCGTTCCGCCGCCGTTGGCCGTGCTTAGCTATCCCCGCATTCGGAGCGAGACTCTCCACCAGTCAAAAGGGTTTCCCAACGGTTCTTCTACTGGCTTGTGATGACGCAGACTCTGCTGGTCCTTCTCAGGAGCCTGTTCAATGCGATCTCTATGATTATGTTGCAGTAGCGCGCTAGCTGTCCGAAGTCCGAGATTATAGCCCGCATGTACGGGTATTCGGACTCCAACGATTCCGACATCAGTTCCCTCTCGAACTTCAGCGTGCTCTCTATGAGCTCCATCGCCCTCGCTATTGTCTTGACGTCGGGACTGAGCAAACTATCCATGGTGCTCTCGAACGTCTCCTGCGCCTTTCTGGAAAGACCCTCGATCCTGCTCAGGGCTTTCTCATTGATGTTCATCCCAATCTCCTTGAAGTTGACTATCTCCTCCGTGACTTCTAGAATTATCCTGCCGATCTCCTCTATGGTCTTGGCCGAAACTCTGTCGCCCGACGCGTGAAGCGGGCTCTCGAGGCCTATCTTGCTTGAGATCTCCCGGTTACTCAGAGCGACCAGCAGCTGCCTCACGATGAGCCAGTAGAGTTCGTCGACCTCCTGCTGGGTTCTCCTGATTTCGTTGAGAAGACCGGGGCTACCGCTCCGCAGTGCCTCTATTGAAGCCTCGAGGCTCCTCGAGACGAGCAACTGCAGCCTCCTAATTAGCGAGTCCACTGGGAACTTCGTTGGGTCCATGAAGCTCTGGGCAAGCAGTCTGTCGCCGCCTGACTCCACTACCTCCACTCCTCTGAGACCGCGGAGGGTCGTGCTTCCTCGCGACATGAGTGACGGCCTGATCTTGTTCCTGGACGTCAGCTCGATTGCGTCGTACCCCAGCATGTAGCAGCCGACGATCAGTTTGGAGAGCAACTCGTCGTTTTCAACCTGGTCAGCCTTGATTGAGGCCTTTAGCGTCCTGAGGCTCCCAGTGAGCGGAATCAGCCGGAGCGTCCCGTCTGCCTCCTCCTTCACCATCAGACTATCTCCCTCGTGGAGCTTCATGCTCTTGACATACTCAGCTGGGATTGAGACCGTCAGCGTGGAGTAGCCCACCTTCTGGACCTTCCTGAGCTCGCTCACGATAGTCATTACGTCTATATACTATATATACAATACTCTTATTACGTTAAGCACGGGCGCCTGAATCAGGTAAGCCTTCTTGGAAAGGAACGATTTCTCTTGGATGATTGGCGGGGCGCAAGGGAGCGGTGTGGACACCTCAGCAATTATCTTCGCAAAATCAGCAGCGCAGGGCGGTCTGCGGGTGTATGGCAATAGGGAATACTACTCAAACATCAAGGGTGAGCACAGCTACTTCAGGGTGAGGCTCAGCAAGGACCAGATCAGGTCGCACGTGGACACTGTGGACATGCTAGCCACCTTTGATGATGAGACGGCCGTCCGCCATGCCTGGGAGGTCCGCAAGGATGGCGCCATCATTTACGACCCCTCTCTGGGAAGCAACCCCATCGAGAACATTCAGACCATCGAGGCAAATGTGGAGAGTCGCCTGTACTCCAAGCTCGACGCTAACGGACTGCCTCATACAGTGGATGGCGTTCTCGAGATTGCAAGAAGGAACGGCGTACACATCTACGCGATACCCTACCTCGAGCTTCTGAAGAAGGTCGGAGAGCAGGTCGGTGAAACATCGCTAAGCGCGCTCACAAAAATGACGAACGTAATGGCGGTCGCTGCATCCTTTGCCCTTCTCGACTACCCTCAGGACGAGGTGATCAACGCGATAAGGAAGCAGTTCAAGTCGAAGCCCAAGGCCGCCGAGATGAACGTGGCCATGATAGCGATTACATATGATTACGTCAGGGAGAAATACAACGGAAGCTTCGGCTACAAACTCCGAACCATCCCCACGACCGAGAAGCGGATTCTGTTAAGAGGCAGCACCACCATCGGGATGGCGAAGATCCTCTCGGGGTGCAGGCTTCAGACCTACTATCCTATAACTCCAGCCAGCGACGAGAGCGAGTACCTTGAGGCCCACGAGAACATAGACCTGGAAGTGATGGTCGACAACGAGCTGAAATCAATGAAGGGCGCGGTGACCGTCGTCCAGACGGAGGATGAGATAGCGGCAGTGACGATGGCCATCGGCGGCGCGCTCGCGGGCAGCCGCGCCTCGACATCCACCTCCGGTCCTGGATTCTCTCTGATGGCGGAAGGCATGGGCTGGGCAGGGATAAACGAGGTCCCGCTGGTGATCACGCTCTATCAGAGAGGGGGCCCCAGCACGGGTCTGCCGACGAGACACGAGCAGGGTGACCTCAGGTTCGCCCTCCACACGGGACACGGCGACTTCCCCAGGATCGTGCTTGCCAGCGGCGACTTGGAGGAGATGTTCTTCGATGTCACGAGGTCGTTCAACTATGCTGAGAAGTATCAGCTTCCGGTCGTCCACATAGTCGACAAGGCGATGGCGAACTCCGACATGACCTACAAGATGTTCGACCCGTCACTCGCCAAAATTGAGAGAGGACTGTTGATTAAAGGCGCGGTGCCCGGTCATGAAGACGGTCCGTTCGACAGGTTCAAGGAGACCGCGACAGGAGTATCACCGCGTCCGGCCATAGGCACCAAGGGCGGGATATACTGGAACACAGGGGACGAACACGACGAGAAGGGCCACATCTCCGAGGATCCTTTGAACCGAGACATGATGATGGAGAAGAGGATGAGGAAGCTCGACCTTGCCGCAGAGGAGATACCCTTGGAGGAGAAGGTCCACTTCTTCGGACCAAAGGACGCCCAGATTACGCTCGTCAGCTGGGGCTCGACCAAGGGTGCGATACTCGATGCGATGGAGGCGCTGAACGCCGAAGGGCTATCAGTGAACTTCCTTCAGATTCGTCTGGTCCAGCCATTCCCGACAGACTACGTGAAGGACGTACTCTCCCATGCGAAGAAGGTGATCGATGTCGAGATGAACTACTCAGGACAGCTCGGAGGGGTGATAAGGGAGATGACCTGTGTCCCTGTCGAGAGATATATCGTCAAGTATAACGGCAGGCCGATGTCATCGGAGGAAATCTACGACGCCGTGAAGAAGATTGCAGATGGTTCAGCCCCGAACAGGATAGTGTTGAGAAATGGCGCTTAAGCTCACAGACCTGAAGTCCGACTTCCATAACGACTGGTGTCCCGGCTGCGGTGACTTTGGCATCCTTAGCGCCGTCCAGATGGCGCTGGCCGAGATGAACATAGACCCGAGCCGGATGGCCGTTGTGTCGGGAATCGGATGTTCAGGCAAGACACCCCACTTTCTCAACACTTACGGCGTACACACGCTACACGGCAGGTCGCTGCCTTTCGCTACCGGAGTGAAGCTGTCCAACCCCAACCTCGAGGTCATCGCATGCGGAGGAGACGGTGACGGCATGGGCATAGGCGCTGGTCACTTTGTGAACTCCGGAAGGAGGAACGTCGATATGGCGTACATCGTGTACGACAACGGCGTCTATGGGTTGACCAAGGGACAGGCGTCGCCGACCCTGAAGCTCGGGATGAAGACGAAGTCTCTCCCGTTGCCCAACATAAACCAAGGTATCAACCCGCTCATGCTCGCTCTGGCCGCCGGTTACACATTCGTGGCCAGAGGCTACGCCTACGACGTCCGGCACCTGAAGGACCTCATCAAGAAGGCGGTCCAGCACAAGGGCTTCGCATTCCTTGACGTCCTGCAGCCTTGCCCGACGTACAACGACATACTCACCAAGGAGTACTGGCAGGGAGAGGGTCTCCTGGACGCGGCCGGTAGACCGATGCCCAGGACGTACAAACTGGACATCACCGGCTACGATGGCGTGGTGAAGACCGACGACGTGGGAGAGATGGAAGAGAAGATAAAGCAGGCGATGATGAAGTCATTCGAGTTCGGGGACCGTACGCCCATCGGCGTCTTCTACCAGAATGAGCGCATACCCACCTACGAGGAGCGGCTCGGTGCCAGGATGCCCACCTACCGCGACAACCCGCCGGGGGAGCAGGAGATAGCGGGACAGGATGGCCGCCCCCTCGCTACGGTACAGAAACTTCTCGACGAGCTCAGAGTGAACTAGTCGCCGACATGGACGACGCCAGCCAGACCGTCCTCTGGCCGTACGCGATGGGAGCCTCCATATCCAACCGCTCTGGTCAGTCCTCGTGTGGCGAGACGATGCCTGACGCCCAGAGGTAGCTGGACCAGTAGCCGCACCACTCCCCATAGGCCATGTTGATCTCCTCGAGGGTCATCTCGGGACCATAGAGCTCCTTCATCATCTTCTCTACCGGCCCCATGTTATACCGAAGCTTCTCTATCCTGCCTAGCCCTCTGAAGAGTATGAACTGGGCCGACCAGTCTCCGATTCCCTTGATCCTCTTCAGCCTCTCCTCAGCCTTCTCGTAGGGGGCGGTCAGCAGGAACTCTTCATCGATATCAGCGAAAGTGGACAGCAGATTCGAGAGGCGCTCCGCGTTCCTCCTGTTCTTGGTCGCAGCCAGAATCTGGGCGACCCTGGCATGCTTCATGGTCTCGTAGTCTGGAAACGCTCTATAGACATTGCCCTCTAGCTCAATGCTTCCGCCGAACCTCTCTGTCAGGGCATCCTTCGCCCTCTTGGCCACCGACATCTGCGACCGCTGTGCGAGGATGGCCCAGCAGGTTATCTCGAAGAGGGACGGGAATTTGACATGATGAAATCCGACGAGCTTCTTGGCGGTGGGATAGAAGCTCGGATCCCTGGCGGCGATGGCGTAGAACGGGGCCAGGTCGTCCTGCAGGCTGAGGAAGAACGACACCCTTTCTGCCACTTTCTTCGCGAGCCCTTCGCTCAACTGCCTGTCGGAGAACAACTCGTAGTATACACCTACCTTCCCATCTCGTTCGCCGCCCAGCCTTACTGCTACCGTCTGGCCCTCCACCATGAGCGCCTTGATGGGCGTCCTTGCAGAAGCGTCCTGCTCCCCATTCATCGGCTTGAATCTGTCTATGAACCGCAGGCTTTTGTCAAAATCAAAGGGAGGTTTCGCTCCCAGGCTTCCCGTCTTAGTATGCAACGAGACGAGTACATACCAGAGCTATAAATCGCCACCTGTAATGAGCATCGTCTCCATGGAGTCCTTCGTACAACCCGCAGTCGCAATCGGCTCGAGGAATCCTGCGAAGACCAAGGGAGCGCAGAATGCTTTCCAGTCTGTCTTTAAGGGCTGCAGGTTCGTCGAGGTCGACACGCGCACGGTCTCGAAAGCCCAACCCATAGGGTTGGACCAGGTAGCCGAGGGAGCGGTCGCACGGGCGAGATTCGCATTAGACGAGAGTCGCGCCGACTTCGGCGTGGGGATAGAGGCTGGCTTGGCCACTCTCGCTGATGGATGGAGCGTCAACCTACAGGTAGCTTTCATCTTGGACAGGAAGGGTGGCTCAGGGATAGGGTTCTCATCTGGCTTCATGATTCCCGCCTCCTTCCTCGAGAGGATGCGCAGCGAGGACAGCGAGCTCGACAAGTATTCGCACGAGCTCACCCGCGCCGAGAAGATAACCGAGGAAGAAGGGATAGTGTATCACCTGACGAAGGGAAAGACGTCAAGGCTGCAGATGACCGAACAGTGTGTCGCGATGGCCTTGGTACCCTGGCTGAACGAAGAGACGTACGGGCTTCTCTAAGCGCGCTTTCTCTCATTACTCTGGCCATTGAACGGAGGGCACCACGCCATCCTGAGGCCTCCGCTCTAATAGCCCAATCATGGCATAGACCACATATCAGGACCAGCCTCGCCCTGTCTGGGTTCGTGGCAAACTTATCCTCTTACGTACCTTCACGACGTTCTTCCCGAGCACCGTAGTC
>JAJYWC010000036.1 GCA_021791695.1 archaeon
TCCAAATCAAGGGTGAGAGCTGCTTGTTGAAGGCAGCGGCGACCTTTTCCTGAGCCCTTGAGACAAGGGCGCTGGCCTTCTCAAAGTCGCTGGAGACAACGAGCAGATCGATATCACTGTCTTTCCTCTCCTCTCCTCTGACGACGCTTCCGAAGAGATAGGCGGAGTGTATCTCTTCTTCCTTCTTGTGCGCAAAACAGCCCTTCAGGATGTAGTTTCTCAAAGCTCACAAGCCGCTCTCAATGATATGTTTTTTTGACTGTCAAGCAGGAGCTCTCGTCTCAATCGCGATTCAGAAGCGACTTCGTAAGAGTCCCCTCCCATAGTCTGCAGTATCTGAGCTCGAGTCGGTGAGTGCACAGAGAGGTCAGTAGCCCCTTCAACTCCAATTATAGATTGCACGTGCAAGCCAAAAAAAGAAACCTTTAAATCAGGTATATGACGAACCATCATATACACAAGGTGGTAATGCCGTGAGCACAACAAAGAGTGTCTCAAGGACGACAAACAACGGAGGACAACTGGCTCAGAGGCCGACCGGCGGGGCCATCAACAGGGCAACCCAATCATCCATCGCGAGCAACATCGACAGGATGTTCGAAGACTTTCGACGCTCCTTCGACAGCGTCATGACACCCTTCTTCGCGCCAGCCTCACTGCTGTCCCTTCCAACCGCTCCTCTTGAGGCCATACAGGGCTCCCTGCCCATCAGGTACCCGGTGATCGACGTCGTCGACGATGGCGACAACTACAAGGTGCGCGCCGAGTTGCCTGGCTTCGGCAAGGACAACGTGGATGTCAATGTTGGAGAAGACGTGCTGGAGCTTAGGGCAGAGATGAAGAACGAGTCTCAGCAGAAGGGTAAGGGCAACAGGAAGTACCTCAGCAGAGAGAGCGCCTACTCAGCGTTCCAGCGGGCGATCCAGTTCCCGGAGCACGTCGTCCCGTCCAAGGTCGACGGCACGATGAAGGACGGGGTCCTCGAACTCACCATCCCCAAGAGAGATCCCAAGTCAGCGAAGCTGACAAAGGTAGCCCTGAGATAAAGGCACCCCGTCCTCCCATCTTTTTCTGTCGGTGGAGGCGATCACGACTGACACACAAGGACCTCTATCGCGTGCTCGGCGTCTCCAGAAACGCTTCAAATGTCGAGATAAAGGAGGCCTACCGAAGGCTCGCGCTTTATTTTCATCCCGACCGCAACCAGTCCAAGCAGGCTGAAGAGCGCTTCAAGGAGATCTCCCAGGCTTACTCCGTACTCGTCGATGAGGAGAAGAGACGCGAATACGACGGAGCAGTAGACCAGGAAGGAGCAGAGCGATACCACGAACACTCCGCTCCCGGTGAGAGGATTCCCTATCCCGATTTCCGAGATTTCTTCAAAGACTTGGGTTTTGGGCTGGGAGACGACCTTCCGAAGAGGCCCTTCAGCGATACTTTTCCCGAGGAGGAGATAAGATCCCCGAACCCGGGTGAGGACATCACCTATCACGTCCAGCTAAACCTCGAGGACATCGTCTCCGACACGATAAAGGAGATCGAGACTAAGAGAAATGAGGTGTGCAGTGAGTGCGGCGGTAGGAGCGAATCTGGCAATAGTGAGACCTGCTATGCTTGCGGTGGGTCAGGAGAGCTCGCTGAAATCGCCCGGATGACCAGTTTCGGGCGCCTCTCCACGGTAACAAGTTGCAGGATTTGCGGAGGCCTTGGATACCTTACGACTTCCGGTTGCAGAACCTGCGGAGGAAGGGGAGTGGTCGAGCGCACTAGGAGAATACGCGTGGTTATCCCCGCAGGCGTGGAAGATGGCCATACACTTCGCCTCCAGGGTGAGGGAGGCAGAGGAGAAGGAGGAGGGCCACCCGGGAACATCTATCTGGTGATTGATGTTAGACCACACAAGACCTTTCACAGGAAGGGCAGCAACCTCTATGTCACAGAGAGAATATCTGCCGCTAGGGCAAAGAAGGGAACGAGATTGCGTGTGCCAATGATAGACGATGGCATCGCAGACATCAGCGTGGAGCCTGGCACTCGGTCGGGGACGTTGCTCAGATTGAAGGGCAAAGGGCTTCCCAAGATGGGTTCAGGCCCGAGAGGCGATCTGTATGTTCAACTAGAGGTCGTTCGGGGAAGAGCCCAAGGCGGAAGAACACCAATGAAGAGGCACCGAAGACCGTAGAGCGAGATGATGCAGCAATGCGCCGCTCCATGTCTTTGGAGAATCTTTGGGTAACGCGCAACATGCCTGTCATTTCAGGAAACGTGGAAAGTCCATCGACGCGTCATTGCGGCGTGAGCCCGGGAGTCATGGGAGAGGAAAAGTAATGGAATTCAAGAGGTCAAACGGGAATCTTCTTAGCGGCCCAGAGAGCTGGATAAGGGAGAACCTCGCACTCTGCCCATTTTGCAAGCGAGCGCCGGAATGGGAGACGGCGACCGAGTTCACGGTCGGTGCGAAGAGATACTATTTCCGGTGCCCGCTCTGTCTCGCCGTGCTCTCTGTTCTTGCCTCGGAAGCGATACCGGTCCCCGGGTCCGTAGGGGCCGTTGCAAACCCGCTGACTTTTCTGGTCCGCATAGAGAGCACTGGGAAGAGAGGGGAGTTAACACATTTCCAGGGTACGGCGCATAGCCTGACTGAGCTTCGCGTCTGGGCCCGGGGGACCCTCTAGGTTTTGGTCAGGTCCGCACGTAGTTCGTTATCTTCAAGATCAAGTGGCTCGGAAAGGTAAGAATACAGCCGTTCAACTCCCTCACTTTCCGATGCGACTGTCGGTATCGAGGAGCGAAGGTCACAAACGTCGGCTTGCTCAGGTCGATGCTTTCGGTGAAGTAGGAAATCTCGGCCTTCCCTTCAAGCACGTCAATGCGGTAGTCGTACTTCTTTTCAAGGTTCTCGTACTTCATGTCATGTTCTCTCTATAGACGATGAATCGCGACGCGCACTTATTCAATCTTCAACCGGATCCCCTGATTCTTCGTGCCCTCCTTCGTAAAGACAATCTCGAGAACCCCGTTGATGAATGTGGTGCGAACGTCGTCGACATCGACTCGCACGGGCAACCAGAACTGTTTGCGATAGCTTCGACCATGCCCTTCCGCTGAAACGACAAGCAAACGTCCATCACTGATGGTCACGTCGATCTCCTCCCGGTTCACTCCAGGAAGCTCCACGATCACCTTCAGCTCCTTCTCACCGTCGACTATGTCGAACAACGGCTCCCTGGACTTGGTTGGTGTTGGCCATAGCGAAGCACCACCGTAACGCAGGTCCCCAAACTGCCTGATCTTGGGCTTTCCGTCACCTCCGACTACGATGCTATATCCGAATACGATGGGTCCGAGCTGCTGTGCAGCTTCATTGGTTGTGGACTCCGCATGCAGTGGTCGCTCTCTCATTCTTTGCCAACTTCTGAAAAGCTGTTCATTGAACTTGGCTAAGTCGTTCTCCATCTGTTTCACCCATTCCTGATAGGCTGGCATCAGCCATGGGCCGAATGGCATTTTCCTTCGCCACTGTGGCAGTGGACTGTCCTCATCGTCGTCTTCGAAGAACATTCCGTCGGTTCACCCCTGTTCTTGTAAAAAGAAGTAGAAGAAGAGGGACTGAACCCCCTTCACTTGAGGCTGACCTTCGTATACCTGGTCGATCTGGGCTCCTTCTTGGGTATCCTCAGGGAGAGAATACCATCTCTCATCGTCCCTTCGACCTTATTCCCTACGACCTCTTCCGGGAACTGGATTGCTCTCTGGAACGCGGAGTAGCTCCGCTCGTGGCTCATGTACTTCCCGCCCTTGTGTTCTGCCTCCACCTGGGCCGTAAGCTGGAGCACGTCGTCTCCGACCTGGATGTCTACGTTGTCCTTGTTGAAGCCCGGAAGCTCCGCGGTCACCTCGTAGAAGTCTCCATGGTCGACTACGTCCAGTATCGGATACCTCGTCTGATGCACGTGTGCTGAGGTATCGATCCACTCAGGGAGGTACGAAAGCGGTGCTCCGGACAGCGGATCTGCGGACCATGGCCAGGAAGTGATGAAAGGCGTCATGAGCTGGTTGAACGACGTTCTGAAGTCCTCGAACATCCTATCGAGGTTGTTCGCCAGGTACGCCGGATTCCTCTGGGCCAGCTGTTGCTGTCCTCTCCTTCCCGAAGGGGCGATTTCCCCTCCTCCGTTGTTGCTTCTCCTTGATGTGTTCTGGTTGCTCATACATCTATCACCTCATGTGTATGAGGCTATGTCATATAGATAGATAAATTTTTCGTCGAGTCATCAGCCAGAAAGAGCCTCCCGGGTCGTCTCGAAGGAGACGATCTCCCAGGGTATGCCTGGAAACGGTGTCGCAAGACCGTAGGCAACCCAACTCGATATCGCTCCTTCTCTTCGCGTTCGCTGGACAGAATCGGTCAGATTGGTCCCGAGACGGGTCTTAAGGAACTCAAGGTCGCCGGGCGTCGCTGGAGCGCCCAGAATGTAGGTCTGAACCTGAAGGGCATCGCTGACAGCCTTGAGCGACTGGTCGATGAATATCAAGCCGAGGCCGTACTTCCTATACTCCTTCGTCGCTATGGAGAAGAGCACGTTCAGCTTCTTCTGTATCTCGAAATCCGGAGCGGCAGGTATGAACTCGTGCGCCTCCTCGAGGAGGATGCAGCCGTCGTAGGCGTAGGGTTGCTTCGTCACCTGGTACGCGTTGGTGGCCCCAACCATGAGTTGTTGCTGGAGCGCATAGACAAGATTGCACCTCTCTTGTATCTTCTCTTCCGCTGACCCTCGATGCGCAAGCAAGGAGACGTCGATGGTGGTCATCTTCTTCGAGTTGAAGTCTTCGACGACCGTCTTGACGAACTCCTTGACACGTCCCTCTGACGCGCGGTTCTCCTCGTATCGCCGTACTGAGAGGGAGATACGCGAGGCAAGCTCGCTGTCGAGTGATTCCTTCTGAGTTTCCAGAAGCGAGGGCCATTCTCCCGTTGGATCAACAATCACTACCTTCCTGCCTGCAAGGTGAAGCTGGAAGGCGAGATGCGCGGCGATGTGGGACTTGCCGTGCCCTATGCCTGCAAGCAACGCCGTGTTGGCGAACGATAGGGTCTCTGAATCGAGTGGAAGACGGTAGGTCGTGTCCCTCAGGCTGCCGAGGAATACCCTCTTCCTGCTTCCTTGAACGGGGAAGAACCTAGCGAGATCCTTCTTAGACGCGAGATGGATGCGACTCTGGGGCCTTGGAGCATTCCTGACAGAGGATGGCCGATCTTCCCCCCTCCTGAGGTACAGTAGGTTCCTAATCGTGAGCACCGTTGGATAGATCTCCTGTAGTGACCCACCGACACGTGGCCGAGATATCTCGGGCTCGATGCTAAGGTTCTCCACAATCCCAAGATACTCACCTCCCCGCGAGCGTATCACGACTATCCGAAACAGGAGCGCCTCCTCGTATAACGGGCTCTTCAAAGTCGCCAAGGTCGTGTTGGCACTAGGTGAAACGTAGGTCTCGCCTATCGATGTGCCAGGACGCTTGCTAGCAGCTATCATCGCCCCGGCGACCTAACGGCAGCACGAAAAAACTATTTCCTCAGTTGACGTGACAAAGTTCATCGGCAAGACTTGTTATCACTATATGATATGCAGACATATACATAAGGTGATAATACGACATGAGTACTACAAGCGCCAATAACGTCCGAAAGATGAAGGCGCTGATTGAGAAGGGCATCGGCCAGGTCAAGCCGAAGCGTTGCAAGATGATAGAAATCCTACAGCCTGGAAGGCTCCATGTGCAGCAACGGCAATCAACTAGGAACCAGAAGGCATGTCCTCTCAACAAGCCATCCAACCAAGAACCGAAAAATCTATCCGCGCGGTATTGGATGCAGAACACAAGGTTGTCGCCTAATCGAAGGTGCAACTAAAGGGGGGAGGCGGCCGGTGGTCTGTGAAACGACCTCTCCGTATCGCCTCTCCGGCAATCTGCTTGGAAGCATCACTATCCTTGACAGCGTTTGGAAGATGTACAACCACATCGACTCTGTTTGGACCTTCAGCCCGTTCAATTACTTGCTCTGCGTCTGTGGCATCATCAGCAGACTCTCTTTGCGTCTCACGACTTCCTTCCCAGTATTTCCCTTCTCGTCACGGCTCGCCTTAAGGACAAGCCCGGTGGCGTTTCTCATCGTCTCGTCGATTTCGCTCGTCAAAATCGCAATGGACGCGCACGACATCTATGATGTCTCGCTTTCTGCAGTGATACTGGCGTCGGGCCTTTTCGCATTCGACCCAAAGCCCTTTGCCCTCGTGTTGACCGGTCAACTGCGCCTCTTCGAAAGAACCCGCCTGAGAAGGGCGCTCCGCCGCCGCTATCCCTACAGAAAAGTGACAGGCCATCCAGCATCCTTATAACTACTATACTACATGGCAACATATACCGAGGTCTAGACCAAGAGGAAGTAAACCGTGGAGAAAGAAGAACTGAGTTCGATTTTACAGGTGCTCGAGAATCCGATAAGGAGAAGGATAGTCAAGAGATTAAGCCATGGGCCCAGCTATCCTCTTCAGCTCTCCAAGGAACTGGGACTCGGGCAACCCCTGGTGGCGAGACACCTCGCTCTGAT
Organism: archaeon; assembly: GCA_021791695.1. Classification (GTDB taxonomy): domain Archaea; phylum Thermoproteota; class Nitrososphaeria; order Nitrososphaerales; family Gagatemarchaeaceae; genus Gagatemarchaeum. The sequence goes on from JAJYWC010000036.1 coordinate 6,614, forward strand.
GGAGAAGGCAGGATTGGTCGCATCGTCGATGGAGGAGAGCCCTGGCGCTCCCGACAGGAGGAGCTACCATCTTGCCAGGAGCATCTCGATTACGCTCGACGTCGCCCCCAATCTGTTCATACAGCGCGGGTTCGCATTCGGCACTATCAAGAAGAAAGGGAAGGAAGTCCCTGAGGAGATTGCGTCACTCGTGACTGATATCTCCAATATTTCAGGGAAGGATGAGAAGTCCCTGGCCTCTCTTTCGTCCATCTTGGAGAGGGTGGACAGAAGGCTTGACGAGCTCGACGAAGAGCGTGCGGCCCTCCTATACGTCAGGAACATGGCCATGAGTTCTGCGTCCGAAGCCATCGAAAGGGTGGAGGGCGAGGACAAGAAGCGCGTGATATACAGCATCCTGGAAGAGCACATCAGAGATGTCGAAGGAATATCCGAATCGCTGGACCTGCGAGAGAAGGTCGTCCGCACGATTTTGGATGACTTGACCGAGATGTTAGCTTGAGAAAGTCTTATTCGGGGCTGTCGCGCACAAAGAGCCCTGACTATGGGGTTTCCGAGGGTCGCATACCGCTCGACTTTGCTTCAATCCTGAGCGTTTCCCATATTCCGTTGCTGCAGGAATCGCCCCTTTCTGAGTTGGCGGAGGCGCTAAAGCAGCACGCCAGAGCTGAGGTGAAGGGAGACCTAAGCTTCACGAAGCTCGTAAAGAGGGGGCTGAACATCGCCACCACCCACCTCTCGAGTGATTATAGACAGCTCCACGATTTCAATGAGTCCTGGGAATCGGGCAGGTACTTCGCAACCAACACCGCGATGAAGAACCTGCTCTCGCGAACCTCTGTGATGCGAGAGGAGTCTGAGAAGTACCTGCAGATTTCATCCACGCTGAAGAGGGCCAGATTCCCCGGGAGCGAGGAGGGGCTTGCTGGCGAGCACGTCACGGCAGTTTTGGCAAAATCAACGCGCGACCTGTCGAGCCGGCTTCTAAAGCAACTCACTTTTTATGATCGAATGAAGTCCTCAGATGCATAAATGACGCTGGCATTATCAACCCAAAGAATTCTTACTCCCAGGACTGACTCCACATCTTTCTGGAAGCCGGGAAGAGAAAATTCTATATACTACATTTAGTAGTATAGGTGATGTGGTGTACGTAAGAGAATGTCCACTACAGCAATCCCAGCGATGACTTCAGGTGGAACGCCCGTTCTGCTCCTCAAGGAGGGGAGCAGCCAGACTCAGGGGAAGAATATACAGCGCAATAACATAACGGCTGCGCGCCTGATCTCTGAGATCGTAAAGACATCGATAGGCCCGCGAGGTCTTGACAAGATGCTTGTCGACTCGCTCGGTGACGTAACCATCACCAACGACGGCGCGACGATGCTCAAGGAGATGGATGTCCAGCACCCTGCAGCGAAGATGCTTATCGAGGTCGCCAAGGCGACGGATAACGAGGTAGGCGACGGCACGACTTCAGCGGTAATCCTGGCTGGTGCCCTGCTAGACAAGGCCGAGGAGCTGCTGGACAAAGACATCCATCCAACGGTGATTGTTGACGGCTACACAAAGGCCTCCCAGAGGGCAATCGAGTCTCTCGAGTCGATTGCAGAGAAGGTCTCGCCGAAGAGCAGAGAATCGCTTACCAAGGTGGCGTGCACGAGCATGCAGACCAAGCTCGTCGCGCGAGAGTCCCAGGAGTTAGCCGAGGTGGTCGTCGATGCCGCGCTGAGGGTGGCGGACGAACAAGCGGAAGGGAGATACAAGGTCGACATCGACAACGTCAAGGTGGAGAAGAAGCCAGGCGGCTCGCTCGTCGATACGAAGCTCATCGAGGGAATAATTCTCGATAAGGAAGTCGTTCATGCAGGGATGCCTAAGAGAATTGAGAACGCGAAGATCGCCCTCATCAACTCTCCCTTCGAGATAGAGAAGACTGAGTTTGACGCGAAGCTGAATATCAACGAGCCGTCGATGATGAAGAAGTTCCTCGACGAGGAGACGAACATGCTCAGAGGGATGGTCGACAAGGTCGCTGCAGCAGGTGCGAACGTCGTCGTCTGCCAAAAAGGGATCGATGATACCGCGCAGCACTACTTGGCCAAGGCAGGCGTGCTCGCTGTCCGCCGCGCCAAGGAGAGCGACATGACCAAGCTCGCCAAAGCAACTGGCGCGAGCATAGTCACGAATTTCGACGACCTCAGCGCGAAGGAACTCGGGTCAGCGGATCTAGTTGAGGAGCGCAAAATCGAGGAGGACAAGTGGGTCTTCATCGAGGGCTGCAGGAACCCTAAAGCGGTGACTCTATTCATTCGAGGTGGATCCCAAAGGGTGATCGACGAGGCAGAGAGGTCAATCCACGATGCTCTGATGGTAACAAAGGATGTGCTGGAGAAGCCTGCGATAGTCGCCGGAGGCGGCGCGGCGGAAGAGGAGGCAGCTGACCAGGTTCTCAGCTGGTCAGAGAAGCTCACCGGGAGGGAGCAACTCGCGGCGCAGAAGTTCGCCGAGGCGCTCGAAACCATACCTATCAACCTCGCACGTAATGCAGGGCTCGACCCTATCGACTCGCAGGTAGAGTTGAGGGCTAAGCACGCGGAGGGGATGAAGTGGTATGGGGTAGATGCTATCGAGGGGAAGATGGCGAACATGTACCAGAAGGAAGTGTGGGAACCGCTCGCCGTGAAGGAGCAGTACATCAGGTCTGCGACCGAAGCAGCCTGCATGCTCCTGCGCATCGACGACATGATCGCGGCTGGCAAGTCGAAGACGGAGACCAAACCTCCCAAGAGTGGCGGCGACAGTGAGGGCGGGTCTTCGGACTTGGACTAGGGGTTAGACCCGCTCTCGCTTTCGGAGGCGGTCAACCATGTCGAGGCTCGTCCTGCACGACAGGAACAGGCCGTACACGATAGAATCTAGCTCAGGGGAGAAGTTTGCGGTCTGCGCCTGCGGACTCTCGAAGAACAAGCCACTCTGCGACGGCTCCCACAAGAGAACTCTAGACGAGGTTTCCAACTCGATGTATGTCTATGATGAGAACTCCAGGGTGAAGCTCGCATCTGATGGACAGGGTAAAGGAGCGAGTCCAATCTCAACTCTCCTCGCGGATTTCGAGAAGTGACGAACCTCGATGTGCCGGTAGGAGTCCTTCGAGCACACTCCTTGGCTCAATCCGAATCCGCGGCCACTACTCCACAGGATCGGAGAATGACAGGCTGTGTTAGCCACGCAGACGAAACTTGCTCCTGTGCGATTGAAGCATACAATCGCTGCAATACTGGCTGTGGCGCTCGTCGACGAGATTGGCCCGAGGCCGGGCGAGTTCCTCAACATGAAGGTGAAGGACGTCATGTTCGCCGAGGACAGCAGGGTGATCTGTCGCCTGGCCAACAATGGCGGGGGAAAAACCAGGGAGAGGCTCATCCTCATGATCAAATCGGTCCCGCTCGTTGCTGCGTGGCTGAACGCTCACCCGTTCAGGAACGACCCGGAAGCCCAACTGTGGGTTAGATTCTCAAGCACCAACAGGTACGAGCAAGGTCCTACCGGGTGTTCAAGAACATGCTGAGCGACCTGGGCAAGAAGACAGGCACGAACAAGACCGTCATGCCGTACCTCTTCAGGCACTCCGCAGCCACCCGCGACGCCAGGCTCGGATTCACCGAAGCCCAGCTCTGCATGAAGTATGGATGGGTCCTCGGGAGCAAGATGCCGCGCGTCTACCTTCATATGTCCAACACCGATCTCTACGAGAAGATCGAACTCTGCTTCTTTGGGAAGATTATGAGCAATACGGGTTGGAAGAGAGGAAACCGACAAACCTATTAGCTGAATGAAGCGTTCATTCATCATAGGAAAAGATGCCTCGGAGCGAACAAACCAATCAACAGATGAGAGAGGAAGCAAGCAAGCGGATACTCGAAGCCGCTCGGCACGTCTTTGCGAAGCGAGGGAGCAGTGCTACGATGGCCGACATCGCCGCCGAGGCAGGCGTCAGTCAGGGCTTGGCCTACCGATACTTTCCCAGCAAGGAAGCCATCCTGACCAAGCTGGTGGATGAAGCCGCACAATCTGACGGAGGACCGGCAGCCAGGTTAACGAAGATCCAAGGCTCTCCCGGAGAGCGTCTTGCCCTACTGATTTCTTACATACTGAAAGACAGACGCGACCGGCCAGAGTTCTACGAGTTTCTCTATCAGGTCTTGGCTGACGAGTCGTTGGCGCCAGAGCTAAGGCTGGTCGTCGGTAAGAATGGCAAGGTCATCCAGGATGAGATCCTGCGGCTGATCATCGAAGGCCAATCGACTGGTGAGGTGGCAAGGGACGACCCCGATCAGCTGATGGCGGCGCTCATGGCGCTCATTACCGGGCTCGTCCGTTCGGTCCCGTTCGTGGCTTCGAGAGATTCTGAGGTACATTTCCCCGACGCGAGGATCGTGCTTCGGTTGCTCAAGCCAGACACCGAGGGGGCCGCTAGCAGTTGAGACTGAAGGGGGTCAACTACGATGTTGGACGCGTGCTGGAAGGGCATCTTATGCGACCAACCTACGACCCGAAGATAGTCCATCGCGAGCTCGAGATCATCAAGAGCGACCTTCACTGCAACGCGGTCAAGATCCAAGGCTTTGATATTGAGAGGATAACGGCAGCGGCCGAGGACGCCCTCAACCAGGGTTTGGAGGTCTGGCTGGCTCCAGAGATGTTTGAGAAGGACGAGCAAGAGACATTCGACTACACGGTACGGGCCGCAAAGGCTGCGGAGGTGCTAAGACAGAGATGGCCAGAACGGCTCGTTCTTTCTGTCGGTACGGAGCTCACGGGGTTCATGCAGGGGATCATACCCGGCAACAACCTGGCGGAACGGTGGGCCAACCCTTCTTTGAGGGAGGGCATCAAGTCGGGTACGTACAACAAGAAACTCAATGAGTTCTTGGCCAAAACTAGTGCAGCCGTACGGCAAGCCTTCCACGGCAAGGTCACCTACGCCTCGCTCGCTCGTATCGAGACTGTCGACTGGAGCATCTTCGATATTGTGTGCGTGGACCACTTCCGGCACAAACTTTTCAGAGATTCGTATGGTGAGATCGCCAGAAGCTATCTCGCTTACGGCAAATCGGTCGTGATCGGCGAGTTTGGCTGCTGCACCTACAAAGGCGCCGAAGACCTTGGCGGGATGGGCTGGGACATTGTTGACTGGAGTAGGATGCCCCCCGAGCTCAAGGGTGATTACGTTTACGACCAAGAAGTCCAGGCACGGGAACTAGCCGAAGAGTTGAGCATACTCGACGACGCGGGCGTGGATGGAGCATTCGTGTTCACCTTCGTCCAGCCCGCAATCGAGACAGACGATCCGGCGGTGACGGAGATGATAGGCAACCTAAAGTTCGATCCTGACATAGCGAGCTTCAGCCTCGTCAGGAGCTTCCCTGACAGGCGCGGAGCCAGCTATCCGGATATGAAATGGGAGCCCAAGGAATCATTCAGGGCTGTCGCGAACTACTACTCGGAGCACTAGAGGCGCTGAATCCACGGTGGAAAGCGAGCGACGTTCACCGGCCTCCATCCGCGCGATCATCCTGGGTGGTCTTTGCTGGATTCTGACCCTGGAGTTCTTCATCGGGCAGGCAGTTGCGCAGCTCGCCTGGACCGGAGCGCCCTACAGCCTAATCAACAACGAAATCAGCGATCTCGGGATAACGGCCTGTGAGACCGTCAAGGGGGATTATCTCTGCTCGCCGTTGCACAACGTTATGAACACTTCCTTCGTCCTCGCCGGCGTATTCATCCTTCTCGGCCTGTTCTTTACACGTTCTGTGTGGCCGAAGGGAAGAGCGACGCGAATAGGACTCCTTTTTCTGGCCTTTGCGGGGCTTGGAAAGATCGCGGTCGGCCTGTCTCCGGAGAACGTCGACCCCATGGCTCATGTAATTGGGTCCCTGGGCTTCATATTTTCTGGTGTTGGCTTGGTCATGCTAGGACGGGGCCTTCTACAGTGGAGACGGTGGGCCGCGAACCTATCGCTCGTACTTGGGATTCTCGGCGTAATTGGCTCCCTCTTGCTTCTACCCGCGCTGGCATTGAACCAAGGGGGGTGTGGCAGAACGGCTCGCTGACTACCCGATGTTCGCGTGGTTCTCGGTGCTGGGAATATACTTCTTGGGCTGGCCGCGTGCGCTCAACGTATCCAGCCAAGCTTCGCACGGTCTGCCATCGAGATCTAACTCGGAGCCGAAGCGAACTGAGGATATGAGACCGAAGGGAACCATAGCGAGAGATGGAGAAGCATAGCGAGATTAACTGGAGCAGGACGGCAGCCAAGGCGTTCGAAAAACGACTTGAAGCGGAGAAGGTGCTAGGCGCCTTCGCGGAACCCGAGATAAGTGAAGAGGAAGCGATACGAAGAGGTCTCAATCTGAGACACAAGTTGCTCGAGAAGACGCAGTGAGAACGTGCGTCGAGGTCTTTGCTAGAAACTTGATATGTCGTGTTCAGGCGCCACTCACCTATCGCACTCCTTGAAGGCCTTTTTGGCAGCTGCTATAGTCTTCTGAACGTCGGCGGCCGTGTGGGCTGTTGAGAGGAAGACAGTCTCGAAGGGTGAAGGAGGGAGATAGATTCTTGACTCGAGCATCGTCCTGTGGAACCTCGGGTACAGTTTGTGGTTCGTGCCCTTTACCTCGGCAAAGTTCCGGATGGGAGCGTCCCCGAAGAAGATACCCACCATCGAGCCGACTCTGTTGATTGTGACCTGGAGGCCGGCCGCCTTAGAGGCCTCCAGGAGACCGCTCTCAAGCATCGATGAGAGCTTCTCCAGCTTGGCGTATGCTTTTCCGTTCAAAAGGGAGAGCGTAGCAAGTCCTGCGGTCATCGCCACCGGGTTGCCGGATAGAGTGCCAGCCTGGTAGACTGGGCCCTCGGGCGAAACGAGGTGCATAATCTCGCGGGGCCCTCCGTAGACGCCAACCGGAAATCCGCCACCTATCACTTTGCCCAGGCAGGTGATGTCGGGATTAACTGAGAAGAGGGATTGCGCTCCACCTCTGGAAACCCTGAATCCGGTTATGATCTCGTCGAAAATGAGCAGTGAACCGTTCTCGGTGCAGATCCTCCGAAGCGTATCGAGGAATCCAGGCTCAGGGGGAATGACACCCATGTTCCCCGCCACGGGTTCGACTATGATGGCTGCCAAGTCCGACCCTTGCGTCCTAACTACTTCCTGTACGGCATTGGGATCGTTGTACGGAACCGTGATGGTGTTTGAGACTTGGTCTTGCGTCACGCCAGCTGAGACAGGGATGTCGAATGTCGCTAGCCCCGACCCACCCTGAGAGAGAAACGGGTCAGCGTGCCCGTGATAGCAGCCCTCGAACTTCAGGACCTTGGTCCTCTTGGTGTATGCCCGTGCGAGTCTCAGAGCAGACATGGTCGCTTCGGTGCCCGAGTTAACGAACCTGACCACTTCCATGCTCGGAACGGAAGCGCACACCTGCTCTGCAAGCTTCAGCTCCGGTTCGGTGGGAGCGCCGAAGCTCGTTCCGTTGTTGACGGCACATGTGACTGCTCTGACGACCGCCGGATGAGCGTGCCCAACTATCAGCGGCCCCCAGGAGAGGACGAGGTCAATGAAGTTATTCCCATCCGCGTCCCGAATTCGCTGACCCTTCCCTTTTACGATAAAGTGCGGCTTTCCTTCGACCGATTTGAAGGCCCTGACGGGACTGCTGACTCCTCCGACCATGACGCGTTGGGCACGCTTGTAGAGCGCCTCCGACCGCTCCGTGTTCAGCATCCGTCTGGTCACAGACGTTCTAGCATCCTCTTCGGGTCCACGCGAAGACATGTGAAGATCGGGGTCTCGAGCTGGGTGTACATGCTGGCCTCCGAACTTCTCAGCTCCTCAACCAGAGCTAGGAATTCTGAAGGGTCATCGCCCTCGAAGCCGAGCATGAACTCCTGATCGTCGAGGCCGAAAGAGTAACCGGTGTTGATCTTGATGCGAGGGTACTTGTGCCCGATCTTGAAGTGCTCTGCCATCATTCTCTGTCTCTCCGTGAAAGGTGACCAGGGCGTCACGAGGGTCCCCCCGGGGGAGGTGTGGCTGCTATTCTTACTCCAGCGCCAACCTCGATAGAGAGGTCCTTCTTGCTGTGAACAGCCAGGTCGATGTCGCCATCCACCAGAAGCGAGCCGGTTTCATCGGTGAAAGCACCTTTCCCGTCCGTTTCCCAGCGCTTCTCTGGTGGAAGCCTGCCACCCGGGGTCTTGGCGACCTTGACTTGCGCCTTCAATCCCGGCACCCCATGTGAGAGTAGGTCCAATACAATCCGGGTCTGTGTGAGGACCGGTTTGTTCCCGCGGATGCCGATTCTGAGCCTGCGCATTTTCAGTCGCCACTCTCCTTGCCGAAGACGGACTCCAGCAGGCGTAACCTGTCCTTCTGGCTCAGGCCGCCTCCCTGCTGTTTCGCGAAGGCGGCGTGGGGAGCCATTAGCTTGCTCACAAGCCTCCTGCTCATCGCCTCGACGATTCTTCTGTCCCTACCAGATAGTTGTGAAAGCCTTCTAAGAGCCAAGTTCGTTTCCTCTTCGCGAATGTTCTCCGCCCACCTATAGATGCCTCCTAGCATCGGGGTCAGCCTGCTCGCTATCAGCCAGCGGTCGAACCTCTCTGCCTCTGCTCTGATGTACCTCTCGATCTCAACGATATTTTTGCTCTTCGGAAGCGACCTCGAATGGGCCGCAAGGTCATCAAGATCGTACAGCCGGAGGAATTCACAAGACTTCATCGAAGGGTCGATGTTCCTGGGAAAGGCCAGGTCGAGAAGAACCTTCTCCCTGTCGTCGGGGATGTCCCCTTTTTTCAGAACGTATCCTCGACGCTTTGTAGCGGCTATTATCAGATCGCACTCCACCGCCACTTCTTTCAACTGCTTACGCGATATCATCTCAGCTTTGGGAAAGCGCGACCCTGAGCCATGCCTGCGTGAGAGGAGATAGATCTTCGCTCCATTGAGTTCGAGCGATGCTAGTCTTGCTGTCTCGCCAGTTCCTATGAGAAGTACCTTCTTGGGGCGCCGTCCCAGTTGTTTCAGGCCGTACTTCAGAGCGAACCCGCTAACCGATCGGTCAGTCGGGGAAACACCCGGCAAGTCCCTCGCTCGTCTGCCGACATTGTATGCGACGTCGAAGAGTGCTGAAAGGACAGATTTGGCGTCGCCTGAGACTCTCGCCCTTCGCCCGGCCTCCCGGACCTGTCGGAGTATCTGCTCCTCGCCAATGACGAGGGAGTCCAGACCTGACGCCACGGCGAAGATATGATTGATTGCATCGAGACCTGTCTTCATGTAGAAACTCCCGGTCGAATTGCGGTCTAATTCTGGCAGGACCGAATTCGCGATATTCTCTGGGTCGCGCGCGACGAGGTAAAGCTCGACTCTGTTGCACGTCTCGATGACTGAGTACTCAAGAACTCCTATCCTGTCAAGGGGAATCTTTAGCGTCCCGCCATTGAGCAAACGGGCGACGACACGTTCCCTGAAGTCTATTGGGGTGGTCTTGAAGGAAGTACCCAAGAGCACGATCGAGGTCAGTTTCGACGATTGGCCTTGAGCGGAGGCAGCATCGACGCTGTCGCGAACAGAGGCGTTCATCTAGTGGGCTTCGTAGCTACTTTCGAGCTTATTTAACGTTAGCTAGACTAACCTCTCGGCCTATTCCGAGAGCCCATTCAACGCGAACGCCGAAACAAAAAAGCAACAGGCGTAGCGAGCGAAAGCCTAGTCTGACCTCTCAGCCGAGAGACTTTACCCCGCATTTCCGATGATTTGAGGTAAGATAATCGGTCATTCAATCCGATAATTGCGACCTGACATCTATGCTCCACGCAGGATGCGACCAGGTATCTCTCAAATAAGACATGACCGACCGTAACCTCCGGAGAATCTGGACCTTCGTTCGTCCAAGATGGGGGGTGCAAGTGCGCGACCCCGAGCCGTGAGCGGCGACCATATTACACAGGTAGTAGAGAACCCGAGAAGATGGTAGGCATGTTCAACGAGGTCCTGGGTGAAGACGTCGCAGCTCCCGAACAACCAATGAGAATCATAAGCCTGAGTCCTGCGATTACAGAGACGCTATTCATGCTCGGCTTGGGCGAGAGGGTAATCGGCGTGAGCGCCTTCTGCGCTAGACCAGAGGAAGCAAGAGCCAAGAGGAAAGTTGGGGGCTACAACACCACCAACATTGACCTGTTAAGGCAGATGAAACCCGACCTTATCTTTGCGATAACTGGTTACCAAAGGGACCTCGCCCTGAGGCTGTCTTCCGAGTTTCCAGTTTATCCGCTCACACTTCCGGTCTCGGTCTCCGGCATAATCGACATGGTGGTCAAGGTTGGACTGGTCGTGGGCGAGGCGGGGAAAGCTCGCGAGGTCGCTTCCCGGCTCATCAGAGGGACGGCGAGTATGAGACCAAGAGAGGGAAAGCTGCGCGCCTACATAGAGATAGACCTTGGCGGCCCCGTCAGTTTTGGCGCATTTAGCTTCATTACTGATGCACTTCACCTCCTCGGAGTCTCGACGCTCTTCGACGAGGTTCGTTCGGAGTGGCTGACGCCGGACCTTGCAAAGGTCGGATTGGAGGACCCCGACGTCTTCTTCTATGAGGCAAAGATGTACTCGAAGTTCAACAGGGAGGACCTGGAACGCCTCATAGACAGGAGAGGTTGGAGAAGCCTTAACGCGGTACGAATGGGGCGCTACTTTCTAACTCCAGGGCCGCTCGACTTCCTCGCGCACCACGGGCCAAGCTTCGTAACCGAATCGCTCCCGTGGCTGTCGCAGAG
>JAJYWC010000072.1 GCA_021791695.1 archaeon
GACTACTCCGAGCTGAGCGACCTGGACGATTACGCCTTCGCCGAGCATCTTGCCCGCAAGGTGGGGGTCGCCACGGTCCCTGGCTCAAGCTTCTACGCCGGCAGAGAAGGAGGCAAGACAAAGGTGAGGTTCACCTACACCAAGAAGGATGCGACGCTCGAGGAGGCCGTCGCGCGGATGAACAAGAATCTGGGTTGACTAGCCCTCTGAGCTCTTGAGTATCTCGGTCCAGAATCTGTCGGGGACCGGCATCACCGAGAGGCGCGGCAGACGCAGCAGGTCGAAACCAACGAACCTGGGACTGGCCTTCATCTCTGAGAGGGTGACCGGTCTCTTCAGCTTCCTCACGGGTTTGACGTCCACGACCGCGAGTTTCTCCTCTCCCGCCTTCGGGTCGGGATACGCGTCGGATGTGGCCGCCATGATGCCCACCGCCGCCTTCTCGTCGCCGGAGTGGTAGTAGAGTATCTCGTCGCCCTTCCTGACGCTCCTCAGGTTCTTCAGGGCGGCGTTGTTGTGGACTCCCTCCCAGCGCGTCCGGCCGTCCTTCACGAGCTGATCGAACGAGTAGTGGGTCGGTTCTTCTTTGAAGAGCCATCTGCCTATTGTCGCGGGCATCGAGCCATCTCCTACGCGGCTTCTACGTACTTGCCGGGATTCATAATGCTATTGGGGTCGAACAGATTCTTGACTTCCTTCATGAGTCTCAGCGCCTCCTCACCGTCGTGTGCGAGCATCTGCTCTCGCATGAACTTTGGCTTTTGTATCCCGACCCCGTGCTCACCCGTGACCGACCCTCCCATCGAGATAGCCCACCTGCAGATCTCCTCGAACGCGAGATTCGCTGAATCTCTGCTCTTTGGGTCGGACTTTTCGAAGAGGATCGTGGGATGGACGTTACCGTCTCCCGCGTGACCGTTGACCGGTATCTGGAGGCCGTACTTGGCTGCGACCCGCTTGACCAGCTTCAGGTAGTCGCCCAGTTTGTCGATTGGGAGCGATACGTCCTCCACCTGGATTCCCGTCGCCAGAGACTTTACCGCGAGGTACGCCATCGACCTCGCCTGGTAGAACGCCTCCTCTTCTTCGGCGTCCCGCGCGGCCATTATCTTCAAAGCCCCGCACTCCCTGAATATCCCCTCTACGAGCGGGACCTCCTTCTCGTCTACGTCGACCAGAAGCGTCGCTTCGGCCTCGTCGTAGCTCATACCGAGCTTCTCGTTGAGCGCGTGGATGTTGTCCCTGTCGAGGAACTCGAAGAGGTTCGGCAGTATCCTGGAGGACCTGAGCTTCTTGATGACCTCGCCGGTCGACTGCCAGTCGTCGAAGGTGACCAGGAACCTCTTGGTCTTCGCGGACGGAATCGGTATTATCTTGAGCCACGCCTCGGTCACGACCCCCAGCGTCCCCTCGCTCCCCACCATGAGGTGCACCAGGTCGTATCCGGCCCTGTTCTTCGAGAGAGCCTCCCCGAACTTCGTGACCTTTCCGTTGGCCAGCACGACCCTCACGGCCAACACCCAGTCCTTCATTGTGCCGTACTTCACACAGCGCAGCCCGCCAGAGCCCTCCGCAATTGCACCGCCCACGGTGCAGATGTAGCTGCTCGCCGGGTCGGGAGGGAAGAAGAAGCCGTGGGGCTTCAGCTGCCTGTTCAGGTCCTCGAGAGAGATTCCCGGCTGTACGTCGACGTACCAGTTCACGGTGTCTATGCTGACGACCTTGTCCATGCGCCTTGTGTCAATCACGATACCCCCCTGGCTGATGGCCGCACCGGTCAGGCTGCTCCCGGCACCCCGCGCTACCACAGGGATGTTGGCCTCGCTGGCGAGCTGCACGACCTCCGCGACCTGTTCCTCCCTCTCGGGCCTGACGACGACGGCCGGGACAGCCTCGTATTCGGCCATGTCGTGTGTGTAGTCCTCTATTGCCTTGGGCTGGATGAAGACGTTCTGCTCCCCCACGACCTCGACCAGTCGCTTGAGGTGCTTCTCGCCGAGTTTTCCGCACATGATAGGCCGTGTCATTTTGCGTTACTTAAAATCTCGTGGCTGCGGTGCGGGTCCTTCTTTCGCCTTGAAGGAAAGTGCTTCGAGCCAGAGGTGGTGGTAGTACGTCATATTCGATGGTCTAACTAGGTTGTTCAGCCTTGCCAGCCAACCTCTCTGGTTCTCCTCAGTGAGCACGCGGCACACCGTCGCCCTCTGCTCGATGAGCCAGGCATGGTACGCGTCAACCCCTTCGAACTGGGCGCTCCACGCGAGATGCTCGTACGGGACGAACTCCTCGACTTTGGCGGAAAGGGTCACGCCGAAGATGCGGCACGTGAACCTGGAGCGGGCTGCCAGGTCGTTGCCACCTCCATCTATCGTGACCTTGCTCACCGTAGGATACCACTCTGGCCACAGGGACGCACGTACCAGCCAGGACCATATCACCGCGGGAGCGGCGGCCACCTCCAACTCGTTGCTGATGTGCACCGACGTGTTCTCGGGGCTGTATCTATCCGGCCATGCTATGTCCATCGGCTGACCCTCAGTCCCGACGCTCCTAGCCATTTATCTGCGCGAGTTCTCCGGTCATAGTCGGGCCTGCTACTACATAGAGAACCTATTTCATTATGCCGAGTTTAGTCCGACCCGCCTTCGATGAGCTTCTGGGTCGGCTTGTAGAGCATCTTCGGTCTCCCGACCGAGCCTACAAGGATCTCCTCCTTGGTGACCAGGCCTCGACCCTCGAGGTGCTTCAGATGTGCCATCACCCTGGACCTTCGCCAATCCGGACTTCTCGACGAGCTTTGTCAGGCTTCACGATGACCTCTGGGTGTCTTGAAAGAGCAGACCAGCAATCCGTCGACAGACTGAATCCACCCATTGATGGACTAAATCGGACTAAAATAGAAGTTTCGAAATAGGTTCAGAGGTCCAAAGGCGTAAATATCACGAAAAAGGTTTTTTGTTCATGAGTGACAAATCCAAAGGCGAACAGGTTGCTGGACTCTTCGAGGACATCCTTGACGCTCTCGCAGACAAGCATTCACAGCT
>JAJYWC010000005.1 GCA_021791695.1 archaeon
CCGCGTTCGAGGGCGAACTGTGCCGCGCAGATCAGCGCCGCTATGTTTGAAGCGAGCGTGGACGGAGAATAACCGCTCGCCTCCTCCCATCTTTCCTCCTGCGTCACCGGACCGCGTTGAATCAGGTATCTCGCCGCTCGTAGCACCATCGGATAGGGGTCGAAGCTCCTGAGTCCTTTCACGCGATTGAGCCGCCATGCCAGCATGATTGGAAAAGCCACTTCATCGAGCTGTGTACCTCCCCAGTATGGTTCGCCGTCTATCCAGAAGTTTTGCGCGAACGCCCCGTCGTCCTCCTGGGCCACCGCCAGATAGATTAGCGCGCGGAGAGGGGTTTCTGTGTCACCGGCAGCGAGGAGGGCAGATGCCGTGTTCACCAGGTCGCGCGTCCAAACCAGGTGGTATCCACCTCGGTCTTGATCACCCTTGGTCTCGCCCCATGGGATTGAGAGAGAGGCGATGAATGCGCCGGGATAGCTCTTGTCTTCATGGGCAAGGATGAGACTGTAGCTCGAGTGGTATAGGCCGCCTGCGTCTCCGGACACGCTCTCCAGAGGAGCGAGCTTCCCGTAGGGCCGTTCCCATTGTTCAACAAATCGGTCACGACTCTCCTTGAAGGGGACCGCCAACGACTGGAAGAGCGTGGTCACAGCGTTGTGAAGGCTGCTGCCGAATGCGAGACCGACCGTGAACTCGCGGGACCCCGACAGGTCTAATTGCCCGGTCAGGGCCACGTTCCCGTTCAGCGCTTGGTCGAATTCCCAGTCCATCTGCATGTCCTGGGCAAGATCCGTCCATCCGTCGCTGAAGCCTACGTAACCACAGGAGAGACGGACAAAAGGAGTTGTTGCACCCAGTGCGAGCCAAATACCTTCCTTCTCCGCCGCGAAGATTTTTCGGCCAGCGAACTCGATCACATGGGCACTGTTGTCCATCCCACCGCCGCCGAGATGAGGCGCGCAGAGGGCAAAGAGCTTAAGGTGAGACAGAAGCTCCTTCTCTCCCTCCACCCTTGTGTGCTGGAGGATGCAGGGGAGGTGAGGGTCTGCAATTATCTCCTTGTGGATCGCATATGTTCCTAGCGGGTCGGAATTGGTGACGCGATAACCGAGGGCATGGTGGGAAAGCCGTTCGACCTTCGAGAGAAGGTGTCGCTTCTCCTCGTGAAAGAAGCTCTTGCCGTCGGTAATGAGGTATTCAAGGTCCCGGAGCTGGGGGCGGTCCACGGTCGGGTAGTACGCCTCGGTCAGGGTGCCCCTCCAGAGAGTGAACCAGACTTTGCTATCGGCGGAATAGGCCGTGCCGACTCCTTCCTTGTTCCCTCTTGTCCATCTGGGTTCGATTCCAGGCCATCCGAACGCATCTTTTCCCCCACGCAAAACGTCCATTCTCTGTCGCCTATCCTTTGCTCCTCGCTCGAAGCCCTGCTTCACCGAGGTAGTGCTTGACTAATCGTACCTCTTCTTTTGAAAGGCGTGGTAGTGGTTCTTTCGCGTCGCCCACAGGAATGCCGATGAGTTTCATGGTCTCCTTCAGACCCGCAGGAAACTTCCCTATTCCGATGGCTTGTATCAGCGGAAGCAATTTGAGCTGGGCGTCCCTCGCTGAATGGAGATCGCCCGAACGATATCCGTCGAATATCTTGGCTGCCAATTTCGGAGCAATGTTGGCCACCCCGATTATTGCTCCGCTCCCGCCGAACTCCAGGTTGGTGTACGCCATGGCATCGGAGCCTGTGAAGATGGCTATCTTGTCTCCCACATCAGTGATGAATCTCAATAGGTTCAGGAGGTTGTATTCTGTGTATTTCATGCCAACGATATACTTCTCCTCAGCCAGCGGCCCGACGACCTCCGGAGGGACAAAGACATGAGTCCACTCTGGAATATTGTATATCATCAGCGGCAAATCGACTTTCTCCGCGATCAGTCTGAAGTGTTTGTACAGAGCTTCGTTGGTAGTGGTGTAATAGTACGGCGGAGTTGCGATTACTCCGTCAACGCCTGCGTCCTTGGCGTCAGCCGAGAAGTGTATGATGTTTTCAGTGCTCGGGTCTGAGACGCCTGCGAAGACCGGAACTCGCCCGTTGGCGCGGTCCACAACTGCATCCACAACTGCCCTCCTTTCCTCGTGTGTGAGCAGTGCAAACTCTCCCGACGTACCCAAGGGGAAGAGCCCGTCTATCCCTCCCTCGATCAAAAAGTCCACGAGGGTTCGTATGCCGGCTTTGTCGATGCTTCCGTCCTTCGCAAGAGGCGTCGGCATGGGCGACCATATCCCCTGCAACTTGGACACCAAGTTCCACCAGATGTCGCTTTGACTGCCTCCGTTAATAACTTGTCCGCGCAGATGCCCCGGCTATTCGACCGATACACCCTGTGGTTCCCAGATTCTCCGCAGGCTGACGAAACCGGCCGCCGATGAATCCATGGAATGACTATCATCATATCGAGAAGAGGTTATCTGCTAGCCACACGTGGAGATATTCATGAAAGCAATTGTTGTCACTCCCGGAAAGCAAAACAGCCTCAGGCTTGAGGACCATGAAGCCCCGGTGCCTCAGAGAGGACAGCTTCTGCTGCGGGTTTTGAAGGTGGGCATATGCGGGACTGACAGGGACATAATCGCAGGCTTCTATGGTGAAGCCCCCACAGGTTCTAAATTTCTCGTGCTAGGGCACGAGTCGCTTTGTCGAGTGGCAGAAGTCGGTGGCGGCTCATCGGGTTTCAGGAAAGGGGACCTCGTCGTTCCTACCGTTAGAAGGAACTGTCCCGAAGATTGTATCAACTGCAGGAGGGGCATGTCGGACATGTGTCTCACCGGGCACTACTTTGAGCACGGAATAAAGGGGCTTCATGGTTTCGCAAGGGAGTTCGCAATCACAGACCACAATTTCGTGGTAAGGTTGCCCGAGTCCCTCTCAGACCTAGGCATCCTTCTTGAGCCATTAACGATTGTCGAGAAAGGGATAACCCAGGCGTACCTCATGCAGAAGTCAAGAATGGTCTGGAAGCCCAAGAGCGCTCTGGTATTGGGCGCAGGCCCGGTGGGGCTACTCGCGACAGCGATCCTCCGTCTCAGGGGCCTTGAGGTCCACACCGTCGCAACCAGACCGGAGAAGAGCCTCAAGGCAAGGCTGGTCGAGCGGACCGGTGCCAAATACATAAACTCGAAGAAAACTCCTCTCGACACGCTCGAAGCCCGCTACGACATGGTCCTTGAAGTCACAGGCAACACGTCCGTCGCCCTTGAAGCGCAAAACCTAACATCGTTGAACGGCATCGTCTCTTACCTCGGGATATACAGACAGGAGCAAGCGACAGAAGATGCCGGGGAGGTGTTCACTAACCTGGTACTTGGCAACAGAGTGTTTTTTGGGTCGGTGAATGCAAACAAGACTTACTTTCTCGAGGGCGCAAAGGATCTTTCTCGCATCAAGAATGAGTGGCCAGGATTTCTCGAGAAGATTATCACCAGAAGGGAGAAACCCGATAACTTCACCGAAGCATACTCGCCTGTCGGCGAAGAAGGAATAAAGACGGTCATCCAATTCGAGGTTTGACCAGATGAGCAGGATACTATCCGATTCCCTGTTTCGTTCCTAAGAGGAGCGTCCAGCTACCCAGACGGAAAGAAAACAGTCGTCTAGTCTCCAGGAGGTAAGTCCGCTCGAGTTCGCACGTACCCTATGCTCTGGTCTCTACCTTTTATCCGACTCAGCGATCTTCTGTAACTGGCTGACGCGCAAGCTTACGATAGAGCTTATCTTGGTTCTGGCTTCTATGGGTGAAGCGTTCTTGCGGCGAATGGATGCAACCTGACTCGCCAGCGACTGGTCTCCCAGCAGCTTGAACCAACTTTCGAAATCTCCTCTCTCCAGGTGAAACTTCACCGAGGTCGGATCGATGCTCCTAACCGAGTCAGCAAATTCTGCCAGGTTCTTTGACGCACTGCCGAGCGGCTCCCCAATCCCTTTGTAGAAATAGAATGCCCTCTCAGGGGCTACTGTCCTGAGCAGCTTGGTCGCTTCATCTCTCGAGGTCGTCCTGCCGGGCATGCACACTGCTTCTGCGCGGTCCGATTTAAGCCTACAAAAGGCAAGAGATGGTCCGCTTCTCGGATTGTAATCGCTCACCGACTCGAGACCTTGTCGGCCCATTCCTTTGTGACTTCGACAAGGTCTCGCCGCAGCTCCTCCCCGGTCACCGCCCTCCTACGGATAGCCTCCACGCCGTCAGCGAGCTCATCCGAGGCGAGCACTTGCCTGACCCATTTTTCGAAGTCTCTCCTGCTGGCGTGGAACTCGATCGATCCCATTGGCGCTTTTTCGAGCGCCTGCACAAACTCCTCGATTGATGTCGCCAGGATACCCGTATACTGACCCAATCCTGTGTAGAAGTAAAAAGCCTTCTCCAAGGGCACTGCCACGATTCCATTCACCCTTGCGTTTGCCTCTATCCGCACGTTGGGCCAGATCCTGCTACCACTGAGAATGTGGGCTCCTTCTCCGATCACGCATCCGGGTCCGATGATCGATCCCTCAACGGCGACGTTCCGTTGAAGATCTGCTGCCTGTCCGATTACGCTGCCTGAAATCGTGCAATCCCTTCCTATGGAGGCTCTCTCCATTATTACGCTTCGATCAAGTGCGGTACCCGACGAGATGCGTGCGCTCCTCTTGATCACACAGTCTTGCCCGATCTTTGCTTCATCCTCGATCACAACCTCTTTCTCGATGAGCGCCGGTCCGGTGATCAGGACGCTGCGGCCGACGTGCGCGTCCGCGTCGGTTACAACCGGATTGCGCAGCCCTGCGTTATCGGCATTATGTGGCGCCTTTCCATTCGTCCCCCCAAGCACCCATCGAGTGCCTCGGAGATACCCGGAAAGGCTCCCGATGTCAACCCAGAAGGCTTCAGAAACAAACCCTGAGAGTTTCTTGTCGAGCTTGAGAAGGCGCGGAAAGAGGTCCTTCGCGAAGTCCCACTTTTCGCTTTCTATGTGGTCGAGCGCTTCAGGCTCCAGTATGTAGAAACCGGTACTCGCTAGGTCACTTCTGACTTGTTCCTTGGGAGGCTTCTCCTGGAACTCTGTTATCGTACTGTCCGCGTCGATGACAGCTACTCCGAACACCGAAGGATTTTTCACCCTGGTCAGCGCGATCGTAGCATAGGCTCCGTTCCTTCGATGGAGCTTCAGGGCCTCTGTCAACGGGATCTCGCTCAGCGTGTCCGCCTGGGCGACAAGAAATGTCTCGTCGAGGAGATGTTCGATCAGCTTCAGGCTGCCTGCAGTCCCGCAGAGGAACTCGTCCGGCTCAACTGCGTAGGTTATTCGCAGCCCTAAATTCGAGCCATCGCCCAAATACTCCATTATCTGATTTCTGAGGTATCCCGTCACCATTACAATTTCCCTAAATCCCTCTCGAGATAGCTGAGAGAGGACGTAGTGTATTGCGGGTTCAGGACCAAGCGGGATCATTGGTTTAGGACGCGTAAGAGTTAGCGGTCTCAGTCTAGTCCCCTCGCCGCCAGCCAGAACTACTGCTTTCATTTCCAAATGCTCTCCGGGTTTTGATTCCCTCGCCCTTATCACGAAGATTTAATCATTCCCGAAGGACTTGAAACCGGGTTTCGAATATCAGGGTGCCAGCCGATGGCTTAAATGGGAACGCCGTGTTGCAACGCAGTCTGCATAGCATGTCATCAATCGAAGCCCGGGAGCAGAGACCGGCTGTGCCAGCAAATGAACACGAGTTAAGAAAGGTGTGGAACCTATCATTTGAATCATCGGATGTGGCGCAAGTGGGAGGGTTGGGAGCGGCCGTTGCGACTCTCTCGAAGGCTCTGGCCAAAGACTTGGAGGTCTCATTATTCATGCCAAGTCATGGAAGACATTTTGACGTCCGTTTTCGGGAAAAATTGGGACTCGGCGAAGTGCGCGGGTTCGTAAGCAAGGGCGCGAGGAAAGGAGTTGACGGAAATCTCTACCCGTACACAATCGGGATGGAGGGAGGGCGATTCCAAGGTCTCAGATACTTCCTGGCGAAGGGCTTGGACCAGAGCACCAGCCGATGGCTCGATGACTGGCAGATTTACGACGGAGAGCTATCCTACCAGAAGATGTCCCTGTTCGCTCGAGCCATGAGAGGATATGTCGACTTTCTTCTCAGAGAAGATCCTGAGAGGATACCTGACATAGTTCATGCCAACGACTGGCATGTGATACCCGCTGCGGTATCAGTCAAACAGGCCCTCCTGGAGAAGCGGATGAACATCCCTTTGGTCTTCACAATTCATCTCTTGAATGACAAGGGTCTCCCGTGGCATTACATGTCCGAGGACTGGTGCGGGATAAAAGATGGACCGCACTTTGTAAACATTGGCGGAGCAAGGAGATTGGTGACCTATAGGGACGCGTGGTCAGACATGTCGGGTGGCAAGTTCGAAAGGTTCGGGGCGGTGGAAGCTGATTTCGTTGCCAGTGTCAGCAGGTCCTACCTGCAATCAGACGTACTCCCTTCTTTGGGGTTGAACGTCAGCAGGAAAGCGGGGTTCATCTACAACGGGTGCGATTGGGATGAGGACGATATCCGGCAAGGCGTGCTCAGAGAACAGGCGCACGGAATGGAAGAACTCGCCGCGAAACCTGAAAGATCCGATCTACGAAGATATCTGCTAGCCAGGGCGCTTGGCGAGACCGGCACCCCCGTAATCTCGGAGCCCGAACTGTCCCGAGTCGTCGAAGGTCTCTCAGGGTTGGCCGGTATCAGGAAATCCGGAGGCGTGGAACCCTTCTCCGATGGCGGTGAGCTCGTTCTGATGACAGGAAGGCTTGACAGGCAGAAGGGTGCGGACGTCCTCCTCAGGGCCGTCCCGAAGGTCCTCGAGGTACTCCCGGCAACCAAATTCCTGTTCTTGTTCGTTCCCTTGGATGGAGAGCTCATCGATTCAACCGTTCGTAGAGCGGCCGAGTATGAGAAGAACGTTCGGGTCGTCCTGGGGCGAGTTCCTCAGATCTATGGCCTCGCTCACATCTGTGCCGATGTCTATGCAATGCCATCAAGGTGGGAGCCGTTTGGAATTGCCGCCCTCGAGGCTATGGTCACCGGCAACCCGGTAGTGGGTACGAGAGTTGGAGGAATAATGGAGACGGTGCTCGACGTACTCGACGACCGTGAGAAGGGCACTGGGCGTTTGGTAATGTCCGAGGACTACCGCGAGCTTGCGCGAGGCCTAACCTGCTTCATTGCGATGATGAAGATCGATGAAGACGTGAGAAGAGGCCAGCGCCAGAACGTGCCACGCTTGCTCGACATCATTCCCTACGACGACGTCAGAGAACTCGTCGCACTCAATCAGAGTACCGGTTCAGTGATTCGCAGGAACTGTAGGATGAGAGTCGAAAGGCACTTTAGACCCAAAAATGCGGCTCAAATGGCAATCAAAGCGTATGAGAAGGCTTTCATCGTATCCGCCTCCAGAAACGAGTCATCCTGACCAGGGTGCACCGCGCATCGCTAGGGGCGTGCGCCAAGTTGCCTCACTGTCGTTCCATTGGTGGTTTGACTCCAAGGTTACAGGGTTTTGTTACAATGACGATGCCCGCAGCTGGTGCATTGGGTGAATGATAATGCAGAACGTCGAACACGATTACTCCCTCTTGACGGATTACGATGTTCAACTCTTCCGCGAGGGTAGACACCATCGACTCTACGAGAAATTGGGCGCACACTCCATCGATGATGCCGACAGGTTTGGGACCTACTTCGCGTTGTGGGCTCCGAATGCGCGAAGCGTTTCTGTCATAGGAGATTACAATTCATGGAAGAAGGATTCACATCCTCTCGGTAGGCGCTGGGACGGATCGGGTATTTGGGAAGGATTCATCCCAGATGTAGGTGCAGGCGAACTCTACAAATATTATGTAACTTCGAAATCAGGTCGAGGGACCGACAAAGGGGACCCCTTCGCCTCCAGATGGGAGATACCTCCGAAGACGGCCTCGATCGTCTGGGATTTGGATTATAGCTGGGGCGATTCGCAATGGATGCGAGAGAGGCGGAAACACAACGCTCTTGCATCTCCAATAAGCGTGTACGAAGTTCATCTTGGATCGTGGAGAAGGGTCCCCGAGGAAGGAGATCGATGCCTCACCTACCGGGACGTAGCTTCGTACCTTCCGGGTTACGCGAGCGATATGGGTTTCACTCACGTGGAGTTCCTACCACTGATGGAACATCCATTCTACGGGTCCTGGGGCTATCAAACGACCGGCTACTTTGCTCCCACCAGCAGGTATGGCTCGCCCCAGGACCTGATGTTCCTAATCGATGAACTTCATCGAAGAGGGATAGGGGTGCTGCTTGACTGGGTGCCTTCGCACTTTCCGTCCGATGAGCACGGACTGACATTCTTCGACGGTACGCATCTCTTCGAGCACGAGGACCCGAGGAAGGGGTTCCACCCGCACTGGCGGAGCTGCATCTTCAACTACGGAAGGCGCGAGGTGAGGTCATTTCTCATGAGCAGTGCGCTCTTCTGGCTCGACAAGTTTCACGCCGACGGACTACGAGCTGATGGAGTCGCCTCAATGCTCTACTTGGACTATGGTCGAGAGAATGGCGAGTGGATCCCGAATGAAAATGGCGGGAAAGAGAATCTTGAGGCGACGTCATTCCTGAAAGAACTCAACGAGACTGTATACAGGGAGTACCCTGACGTCCAGATGATAGCCGAGGAGTCAACCTCATGGCCGATGGTCTCAAGGCCCACATATGCTGGCGGTCTCGGGTTCGGGCTGAAATGGGACATGGGGTGGATGCACGACACCCTCGACTACTTTTCCAAAGACCCGGTGCATAGAAAGTACCATCGAGACCAGCTTACATTCAGCATGTGGTACGCGTTCACAGAGAACTTCATCCTCCCTCTCTCGCACGATGAGGTTGTTTACGGGAAGGGGTCGTTGCTCAACAAGATGCCAGGAGATGTGTGGCAGAAGTTCGCAAACCTTCGACTGCTGCTGGCGTACCAACTCTCGCATCCTGGAAAGAAGCTTCTCTTCATGGGGGATGAGTTCGCGCAGTGGAACGAATGGCATCACGGAGTCAGCCTTGATTGGAACCTTCTTCACTCCCCTGCACATGCGGGCGTCCAGCGCTTGGTCAAGGATCTGAACGGCCTCTACAGGACGAAGGCCGCTCTACACGAACTTGACTGTGATCCAAGCGGCTTTCAGTGGGTGGACCTGGACGACGTGAATAACAGTGTTGTCAGTTTCATCAGAAGGGGCACAGATTCTTCCTCGTTAATCTTGGTCGTCTGCAATCTCACTCCCGTTCCAAGGCACAACTACAGGGTGGGTGTTCCAAAGCCTGGATTCTGGACAGAGATTCTAAACTCAGATGCCGCTGAATACGGTGGCAGCGGCGAGGGGAACCTAGGCGGCTGCAGCGCGGAGCCCGTAATATGGCATGGGAGAAATTATTCCCTTTCGATTACCCTTCCACCGCTGGCCGCGATCTTCTTTGAGGGTTCCTAGCGATTGCCGCAGAACATCGGTCGACTTCGTTTGTAGTCTTTCAAGATTAACCCGGCAGTCTGCCATCTTTCGCTTTCTTCTTCTCCTGAAGACCCGAGAATTCGCTCTTGAGGTAGTCTATCACGGGCACTTTGTCGGGGTCGACTCTATTCTCCCTAGCCAGATAGTATGAGACAAAATCTCCAAGCCAAATCATGTAGAGGATTCTGGTGGGTCTGTTTATCCCCTTCGCAAAGACTTCGGTGTAGTTCGAACCATCGAGCAACCTCTTTGCAATATCGACGATGTCGTGTATCTGGCGCCTCTCTTCGCTATCCCTCAGCAGAATCACATGGAAATCCTTCATGGCGCTCCAGGAATTAACCTCGTTATGGAATAGCTCGGTCATGACATCGTACTGGGCCGGTGCCTTGGCGTTCTCGTTCAGTTGCGACTTGAACCGGTGGCAAACGGAGAGATATTCTGAATATACTAGCGCGAGTTTTCCCGAAAGCCTTGGAGCAATTTTCTCAGCGAGATTCTCGATTTCTTCCCTGGCTGAATCCAACCCAACCACATCGATGTCCTCTCTACACCATCCGAATTGGGTGAAGATTTTGAATATCGGGAAGAGCATGAAGGGCAACGCTTCTCTTGGCTGGTATCCTTCTGGCACGTTGATGTAAGGAACCCCGTATTTCACAAGCATAGTTTTCATCATGCCGCCTGAAGTAAGGCCGATTATCTTGCAACGCCTGGATATGGCCTCGCCCAGCGCGGAGAGCGTCTCGAAGGTGTTCCCGGAGTAACTTACCGCTATGACGAGCGACTCCTCGCCGGCAAACGCAGGCAGGTCGGGACGTCTGTGAACGATAATGGGTTTCGGGACCTGGTCGCCTGTCAAATCCCTCACAATACTGCCCACAACTCCTGAGCCGCCCATCCCAATCACTATGACGTTGCGCGCATCTGCGTAAGCTGGCGGAATTTCATAATTCTCGACCAAGAGACGTCCAGCTATTTTCATGTATGACCTCATGTGATCTAACATCTTGCAAACGCAAACGGCTCATTCTCCGTTGTCTAAATAGGCTCTCTTAGGAATTAGGAATGCATCGCAAATGGTCGAATCGAGAGAAGCCTTCCAACCAGTACGCCTTCCAGAGAAGCAGAACCTACAGGAATTCTGAGACGATTGTTACAATATCGAGACAGGTAGTTCTCCGAAAGAGATCTGAGTGCGTGGGACAGGGCCGTGGGGCTCACTTTCCTATTGGACGGGAACAGAAAGTTTTCCCATTTGCTGGTTGCAGAAATAACTTGGGCCCTAACATGCTCATCTGCCCATTGGTGTTAACAGAACATCACGGGTGTCTGCCGAGCTTCATGCTCTAAAGACGCTCAATTGAGCGCAATCAGGGGGGCGGCAGCTTCTCCTCCCTGTCAAACAGCATACCTTGGTAGGAATCCTCCGTAAGTTTCTGAGAATAGTACATTTCATAGAGAGATACGTGCTTCTCCTCCAGCTTCATCAGGTACTCGTGCACCCTCTGGGCGGCTTCTCTACCATGACCCATGGCTTTGACCACGAGAGTCTCTCCCGTGGTGACGTCGCCTGCAGCGAAGACACCAGCCATCGACGTTTGATAGTGATCGTCTACAACGATTGAGTTCTTCTTGCCCATCTTCAGGCCGCTCTGCATCTGCAGAAAGGAGTCTGGTCCTCTGCCGACAGCCAGCAATACGCTGTCACATCTCATCTCAAAATCCTGCCCTGGGACTGCCTCTGGACTCCTACGCCCTGTTGCATCAGGCGCGCCGAGGGTCATGGTGGACATGGTGACGCTGGCGAGCTTGCCATCAGGGCCGTTGTATGAGTCAGGATCGGTCAGGAACTTGAACTGGACACCCTCCTCTTTGGTCTCGTCCACCATGATCGGGTCCGCTGGCATCTCGTTCTCCGTTCTTCGATAGATTATTGTGACATTGCCTCCCGTCAGTCTGAGCGCGGTCCTAGCTGCATCGAGCGCGCTGTCGCCTCCGCCTATCACGAGGATTTCCTTGCCGAGGTCGTACGCCGGATGCTTGAGGTATTCTGTGACGCCGTTGACATAGACATCCTCCAAGAATGCGTAACCATCGTAGACACCCTTCAGGTTTATCCCAGGAGTGTCGAGCTTTGTTACGTCTCTTGAACCGGTCGTAACCAGGATGACATCTGAACCATCGGATAACAATTGGGTGAGCGTGATATCTTTACCAACCTTGATTCCAGTCCTCATTTCTACACCCTGACCTTTGATCCGTTCAACCTCGTAGAGCAGAACGTCCTTTGGCAGGTGATAGTCCGGGATTCCGTACCAGGCGGTTCCGCCAGGAGTCTGGAGCTCCTCATAGACGGTTACCGCGTGGCCATACCTCCTGAGCAGTTCTGCAGCCGCCAGGCCAGCTGGTCCAGCTCCAATGACAGCGACGCGCTTCCCCGTCTCATTCTCCATTTCCGGTTCGGGTTGCTTTGATTCATTCCGCTCCCAATCAGCGACGTATCTCTGTATCATGCCGATGGATATCGGCTGGCCCTGCCAGCGCATCACACACGCGCTTTCGCAGAGTCCCTGCAGCTGTGGACAGCATCTAGCAGTGACGCCCACCAGCACATTGGTCTCTCTGATCCTGTGAAAGGCAGTTTCGAGATCGCCCGCAGCCACGGCGTCGCACATTCCTCTGACATCCATCTGAACTGGGCACGCATCGATACAGACCGGATTTCCGCATCTCAGGCACCTGTCAGCTTCAAGCATCACCTCTTCTTTCGTGTAAGGTTGTTCCACTTCTGAGAAGCCTTTCTTCCTTACCTGCGGGTCAGACTTCGGAAAGGGGAAAGCCCCAACGCGGTCAGGTTTTACATAGGCGCACAAGTTTCATCTCACCGCTCACGCCGTCGAGTAGAGGAGGTAGCAGGACGCCGCCAAAGGAAGGCCTATATCTTCAAGCTCGTTAAAGAACCTCAGGTGATGCCCCTCCTTCCCGAGGCCGTCCAATTCCCCGACAGGCGCACCCCTGAACTTGCTAATCAGCTTGCTCCTTGTTTCATAGTCAACATCGCTCAACTCTGAGAACGGGAAATTGTCCAACCTGCAGATGTACCTCCGACCGACCAAGACCTCTTTGGGCGGCCTACCCTCTGGGGTGCCTCCGAGCAGGTAGAACTTCTCGTTATGCAAGAACAAGTGATCTTTTATGACCAGGACTGTTGTCCCGGAAGTGACATCATGCGCATCATGGGCTTTCGACTGGCTCACCGCCATTGAAAAGGGCCTGATTTCTCCACCAAACCTCGCACTCAGCGTCCACTCGTTCCCATTGCTCGCGGTCAAACCGTAAGTAAAGTCTTTGCGCAATCGGATATCGGCGACCTTCTCGTCGCCTTTGCGTATAGTGATGCGCAGTTTGCCTGATTCCTGCACGACGAAATCAACGACCAAGCAGATTGCTCTCCCTGGCTATTGGTCGATATGGAGTAGCGATATTAGTCTTCAATCGACGGTGAATCCGCTGATAAACTTGCTTCAGCAATCATTCCTTGAAGACAATCCCGCGCAGCCTGGGGAAGTGAGTACTGAGAGATGACGAACGCGGCCAGACAGTTCTCTGGGAGAGGTCACGCTCATTTCTGAGTGTCGTTGCTCTGAGAGGTAGCCTTGCGAAGGCGGTTAAATACGAACGGTATGGTGAGTGTGTTATGACTTCTCTACAGAATACAGAGAACTTGAGTTCAACTGACTGTTCCCGCCCTGGGATTTGAACTCGGACTGTTTCTACGCCGTTCCATCTATCCAATCATTCGATCTGAGGGCCCAACGCGATATCGGTGCATTGCATAGACTCTGATGGTATGACGGTCTCGGAATCCCGAGCTGGTTCGAAGGGACAGGGCCTTAGTATCGTATTTAACGAAATGACAGAGCCGGGCAAACCATCAGACGTTGAAAAATGCGGCCCACTCGCAAATGATAGTGGGCCGGGAGGCATGCAATTAATTTCGGTCGTCGGGAAGTGGATAGATACAGGAGCAACGCACGAGCTCAAGATTGGTCATTACTCCAGTCTCGCGCGAGAGAGGAGCGCTCTCCGCCGTTCTCGCAGCGTCAATGGTCGTCGTAGTCATCTTGGTCACTGGAGTTGCAGCAATATTCCTGTACGGGCTGTATGAGATCCGGCCAGGTAGCTCCGCTTCAGGATCGAGTTCGGGCACAGAAACGGGCACCATGCCGTTATCCACGGCAAGTTCCATCACCCTTGAATCCTCAGCGACGACCACAAGCAATTCCAGTACAACGGGCCTCGCAACCTCGGCCTCCCAATCAAGAGCATCATCGTCAGAGACACTGACGACAACCCAGCCAGGTCAGCATATCTCCTCTGCATCTGGTATCTGCGTCGCGGGCAACACCAAATCGTATCAGGATAGGATACTTCTCACGTATGGGTTGATAGCTACTGGTCTCTGGAATCTGCGCTCTGCGAGCGGAGATGTCAGGATGTGCTATCAGCCGTCCGGAATCAATGCAACAATAGGCCTCACGAATGTCACGGCGGGACTCGTCCAGCCTGGAGATTTCGTCGGCTATCCCGAGGTTGCCTACTGATTCTCAGCGGGCGACACACAGTTCGGGCAGATGGAGCCGAACTTGACTTTTCCGATCAGGCTGGATGCGCTCAGCACTCACAACCTCTCAGCATCAGTCACGTATTCTGCGAGCGCACCGGGAGCCCAGCCGCTCGATTTAGCGTACGACCTGTGGATAGAGGGCAACCCGCAGCCAAACCACGGCGCGCAGTCGAATGACCTTGAGCTGATGATATGGATGGACAATCAAACGTTCGGCGGCCCAGGTCCGCAGGTGTGACTCTTCGAAACCCCTGCCGTTATAAACGGCAGCACCACCAGCAGTTCTGTCTGGGGCGTGCACGTGAGCATGCCCACCACGCAGAGACCGCACGAGTTGGTGGTCTATCTTCTGACGCACCCGATGAAGGCAGGTAGCATTTCTGTCAAGATTTCGAATTTCATCGAGGACGCGATGACCCATTACTGGCACCCGCCATCGAATCCTCAAAGCTATTACCTGATGGGTATCGAACTCGGATCAGAGTTCGCAGCCCCCAACGGGTCCGCTTCATACGATTGGAAGATAACGGAGATGGCGCTGCAGGAATCGGGACTCTCCATTACTCTCGTTGGTTGATTTGTGTTGAATAATCTGGGGATGACTCGAGACGCTGACGAAGTTGAGGACTACGAACGGGCATCCTGAATGGTTGGAGACCACTTCACGACTTCAACCTGAGGTGCACGCAGTGAGAATTGCCTAGATCTGCCGGAGATGGGATTCCCAAAATGATCGTCTTCTCGAATCTTAGAAAGAGCTGCTCAGGGGTAACGGTAGGGAGGCGAAGGCGGCCGCAGATGATGCAGATGCCGGCGCAACCTACGCTCGGCTGGGCATCGGCTGGCCGGCGGTAGAGCCTGCCAATGGGACGTTTGATTTTAGCGCGCTCGACCAGCTGATCCAGCTCGCAAACCAGAACGGTATCCATCTTCTGCTAGAGATCGGCGGTGTTCCTCCCGCGTGGGACCTGCCGGCCGGAGCCAACACTCAGGGAGGTCTGATAGGATATCCGCCGGCCGACTGCGTATCTGGCAGCATGAGTTGTGCTTCCTTCGGCATCTACGTGAAGAACCTCGTGGAGAACGTGGCCCCCCTGGGTGTGCAGTACCTCGTTGTGTGGAACGAGCCGCAGAACTTCCCGAAGAACTGGGCGAACGGCACGGCGCAAGAGTTCGGGGTGCTGATTCACCAAGCCTATGTCGGCGCCCATTCAGTCGACCCGAACATCAAGATAATGAACGGCGGCACCGAGCTGATTCCGGAGGCACTCATGCAGATACGCGAGAAATTCGTCACAGACCCCAAGCTTGCGCTCCAGCAGTACGATTTTGTCCAGTCGCTCTACAACGACAGCGAGTGGTGCGACAGCATAGACGTCCTCGATGTCCACCTGAACGACAACGGTCCCGCATGGTCGCCCCAGATAATCGACAAGTCCGAGCAGGGAATCCAGAACTGCAACGGGGGAAAGTTTGTTCCTGTTTGGGCGACAGAGCTGGGCTTCCCCTCGTATCAACAGCTTCAGACGCTCCCCGAGCCTGAAGCGGTGCTGGGGACGACCTACACCTCGGGCAACGGGTCTCAGGCCCAGTTCCTCAAGGACACCTTCGCGGCAGTTTCATCAGACAGGAATGCTACGGGAATCGACTGGACCTTCCTGGTCGACCCTCCCTATTCGGGCCAGACGAACAGCAGCTACAGTCAGGCTTACAATCTGGGCATAGGTTCCGGTCTGCTGGGACAGGACTTCGGATACAAAGACTCCTACTATGCCTTCCAATCCTACGTACAGGGAACGACCGCAACATCGTCCTCCTCGTCCGCGACTTGCAACAGGTCCAATACTTCGAGCATCGCGTCAAACAGTTCGTCGTTGTCTCAATACTCATCATCGACCTCCAGTTTGACCTCAATAATGACATCAGCTTCCTCGGCATCGGTAAGCGGGTCCACCGGAACCCAATTGAGCACTTCTGGCATAACTTCGTCCGGCAGCAGCGCCACCATTGCTTCCTCAACGAGTCAGGCGCGAGGAGGGACCATGACGAACTCGACGCTGTTGTACATCGGAACCGGCGTAGCCGTCCTAGTGGCCACCACCTTCTTCCTCGCGATGCGGAAGCGGTCGTCAAAGGGGCGACTAACCCTTGGGTAACGTTCGAAGGGAATTGAGGAATCTCCTCCGCATCTGTACATGTACCGACAGGGGAATACACTCAATCCTCGCTCTATCGAACGCCAAAGGGTTTGGGCCGGAAGGGATGCGGTCGACTTGAGTGAAACCTATTCGTCATTCGCCCGTCAGCGCGCGGGCAGGGTTGGTCACCATCATGGTGCGGATGTCCTTCTCTGACGTCCCCTGCATGCGGAACATCGGGACTATGTTCCTGAGCAGGTGGTCGTAACCGTACCCGCCGTACTTCCTTAGATGGATCTTGTAGCACACGTCGTGAGAGAGAAGCAGTTTGGAGACCTTCCCCCTCTTTATGAGCCCCTGTATCCCCTTGATCCTCTCCGTGTCGCGAGGCTCCCACCACGCGTTGTCAAAGAACATCTCAGAGCCGAAGCAGTCGTAGGAGATGTAGGCTCCCCTCTTCGCGAGGGACTCGTGGACTTCCAGGTCGATGCCGTTCCCGTCCATGTGGCTGAGGATGACCCTTTCCAGGTCCGCACCCTCGTCCTCCACGATGTCCAGCAGCTTGTGGACGACCCTGACGTCCTCGAGCGGCTGGCCGCAGTAGCTGTGGATGTTCAGCGATTTCTTCGTCTTGACCTGGGCCCTCGCCGCTGCCCTCAGGACCTTCTCCTCGTCGGGCACCATCGGCCAGCTCGTCCCTATCTCACCTATGATTCCCGCCTTGATCCCGGTCCCGCCTATCCCGTCCCTCACTTCAGCCACTA
Organism: archaeon; assembly: GCA_021791695.1. Lineage (GTDB taxonomy): Archaea > Thermoproteota > Nitrososphaeria > Nitrososphaerales > Gagatemarchaeaceae > Gagatemarchaeum. The sequence continues at coordinate 17,097 of JAJYWC010000005.1, forward strand.
TCTCCTTGACGATCTCGTCGATCGTCATCGACGCGATCTTGGGCGGATGGGAGGCCGCGATGTAGTAGCCGCATCCCATGACCACCTTTATCCCTGTCTGGATGGATATGCCCCTCACCGCAAGCGGGTCCCTCCCCAGCCCGTTGTTGGTCAGGTCCACGATGGAGTTTCCTCCCGCCCTCTTCAGGTGCATGAGCTCCTGCACCGCCAGGTCGACGTCGTAGTTCACCACGTCGTCCTTGTTAGAGAACGGGTTTCTCCTGATCTCTCCAAGGTTGGACATCTCGACCTTGCTGTGGTACAGGTTGCGCCTGGTCGCCTCCTCGGGCACTTTCAGATAACAGCTCAGGTCGAAGAGTACGTGCTCATGCGGGAAGGTTATCCCTAGTTCCTCCGTCTTGATCTCTCCAGTGACAGTCTGGACTTGTGCCAAGCCAGTCCCTCTCCATCTCGCCGACTGTAGAAAAACCTTAGCGACCAGTCTCAAAAAATTTGGCGAAATGACGCGACAAACGCGCGACTAGTTAGGGAATTAACACAAAAAATAAAGCCGTGTTCAATATTTTTATATCGCGTACAGCACAGAGTTACCGTGGGTACTTCACCCAAGACGTTTGTCCGTGACGCTACGGGCCTCGTAAGAAGCCTCGGATTCCTCGACCAGTTCCTGATGTCGCAGTCGATCGTCAACCCAGTGCTTGGGTTCGTGCTCACTGCGTTGTACGCGCCCTACTTCTTCCCTGGAGCGTACCTCCCGCTTGTCTTTGTCCTCGGCTCCATCCCGGCGTTCGCGATGGCCTACGTCTACGCCATCTTCTCCGCAGGTATGCCTCGTTCGGGCGGGGACTACGTGTGGTCTAGCCGCATCATTGGGCCGGCGTTCGCGGTCGTCCAGATGATCATGCTCCTCGCGACCACGATAATCCTGGGCGGGGCCTTCGCGTCCTACGCTGGGATCAGTTTGCTTGCTTCACAGCTGTTCTTCGCTCTCGGGGTCACCACGCACAACGCCAGCCTTTTGACGGGCGCGACCAGTCTCACGACTATATCCGTCGGTTACCCTGTAGACATGCTGCTGATCGCGATCTGTACCGGCATCCTGCTCCTGGGTCTGAAGGGATGGATGTGGGTCCAGAGGGCGAGCTTCGTGCTCTACTACGTCGTGGCTGCGGTCTTCATCGGCCTGCTGGCCTTCATCGGCACCTCTGAAGGGCCCACCCTGTTCAACAACGCGATGGCGTTCGCAGGCTCGACCGCGACCTATTCGAGCGTCATATCCGGCGCGGGAAGCGGCGGATTCTCCCTCTCTGGTTTCAACGCTCAGAGCACCGTCCTCGCAGCGATCCCGTGGGGCTTCCTGACCTTCACCGGCTTCAACTACGGGACGTATCTCTCGGGAGAGACGAAGAGCGTGAAGTCGAACATAACTAAGGCTTTGTTCCTCTCGGCGGGAATCAGCGCAGTCCTGCTCCTCGGAATGAGCCTCCTCGCCTACCACGACTTCGGACAAAGCTTCCTGAACGCTGCCAGCTACGACGTTTCTACCGGCGCGTCGCTACCGGCGATACCCACGGTCAGTCTCCTGCTCTCGCTGTACAACCCGCTCGTGGCCGTCCTGATCGGCGTGTCCTTCATCGTCGTCGCGCAACTCAACGTCATGGGCGACATCCTCGCCATGTCGAGGCTCTTCTTCGCCGCATCGTTCGACAGGGTGCTCCCGACCAAGTTCGCGGACGTAAGCGAGAGGGTCCACACTCCGGTCTTCGCACTCCTGATCATAGGGGTCCTGTGGGCGCTGTGGGTCAGCGCGCTCTGGTTCGCAGGCTTCGCGAGCACCTTCCTGAACGCGGGCCTGGTCGAGATCTTCGGATACGGCCTCCCGTTCGTGGCCACCGCGTTGTTCTATTTCATAAAGCCCGACCTCTTCAAGGCCACGGTGGGCGCCATCGCCAAGCCTGGACCCATCATCTTCGCTTCAATCGTGGCGATAGTCTGCTTCGGCTTCTACGGCGTCGCCGAGCTCTTCCCGATCGCGAGCGGAGTATTCCTGGGCGCCAGCATCGTCTACGCGGTGGGCTTCCTCGCCATACTTGTCGTGATCGGCCTCGGCCTCTACGGCCAGGCGGTCTACAGGGCCCGAAGGTCGGGAGTAGACCTCCGTGCGGTCTATGCCGAGATCCCGCCAGAGTAGTGTCAGACGCCGTAGTTCTCGCGAAGATACGGGACTATCCCCTGGGCGTAGGCTCCGAAGGTCCTCTCCTGGTCCCTGCTGAGGTTGCAGAGCAGGAACGACGTGGCGCCGGAATCGAGGAACTGCTCAAGCTTCTTGATGCAGTCTTCCACCGGCCCTACAGCGGTCACGTCCTCTATCACGCGCATCGGGATGCCCGCCCCGAAATCCTGGAGCTCGCGGGATAGCGCGACGTCGTTGGCCAGGAGCCGCTGCACCGAGAGCCTCTCAGGGACCTTCATCCCGCTGGTCAGCTCGAGCACGCTCCTCTCCTGAGTCAGCTGCATCCTGGCGACCGGCTCCACCGTCTTCAGGGAGGCCGACCTGTCGTCGCTGACCTCTGAGTAGAAGGTAACGGTCGCATCTATCTCCCGGACTTGCCGTCCAGACCTTGCGACCCCCCGGCCCACGTCCTCAAGGTGGGACCTGAGCGAAGCGGGCGACTCTATCACAGGCAGCCAGCCGTCGGCCTTTTCACCGACCAGTTCCCGCGTCTTCCGCCCAACCGCACCCACGTATATCGGGGGTGGCCTGGCCCCGAATTGCCTTATCTGGAGATACGCCCTTGCGAGCCTGAAGAACTCACCCTGATAGTCCACGGGCGCAGCCGGGGACGAGCCCCAGAGCAGCTTGATGACATCGATGGCCTCGACGAGCCTCGTGTAGGCCTTGCCCCACTCGAAGCCGAACGGCTCGAGGTTCATCATCTCCCCCGCGCCTATCCCGAGCATGGCCCTCCCGTGGGTGAGCTGGTCGAGCGTGACGGTCGCCTGCGCTATCTCCACCGGATGGCGTCTGAGAGGGTCCGTCACAGCGGGCGACAGCCTGCAATTCTTCGTGATGGAGCCGAGGTAGCCGAGAACCATCTGCGCGTTGGGATAGGTGGCGGCGGAGTTGGGTATCAGGGTGTGGTCGCCGACCGTCACGAGGTCGAAGCCGTTGGAGTCCAGGAACTGGGCGTGCCTCAGGAGGTCCGGAAGTGAGTATCTCGAGGTGACCAGGTGGCAGCCGAAGTTCCGGAAGCGTCTCATCCCTGAGCCCTCTAGACTGAGGATACCGCTTCCTTGACCCGCTGGACGATGATGCTTACGTCTTCGTCCGAAAGGTTGAACGGGTTGACCTGGAGCGTCATCTCTTCGAGCCGGCCGTCGTCGAGATACACGGGAGGGTCCTTTGACTTTAGGTACCTGTCTATCCTGGTCATGTAGTCCTGCCCGCGGGCCCTTGTGAAGAACACTCTCGCGAGCGGGATGCTCCCCGAGGGAGACGCCGCGAGAACTGCCTCGACGCCCTCCACACCCTTCAGGCCCTCGACCACCGCCCGGGCCTTCGTCTCGAGCTTGCTCCTCTCCTGTTCTTCATCGGCGTTGGCGAAGAGCTCGAGCGCGGTCAGGAGTCCGACTATCTCCTCCTTCCCAGCCTTGAACCCCCTGCCTATTCCGTGCCTCGGGATTCCCCTGAGCCTCGATTTGTCGATCAGGCTCGGTGGCGGGTTCCAGAGCTCGAACCTGCAGTCCATGTCCAACTGCTGAAGGACTGCGCCCATGACGAGCTCTCTCGTCCCGCAGAGGATCCCGGATGCCTGGGGACCCCTGAGGGCCTTCCCGCCGCTGAAGGTCACCGCGCTCGCGCCCTGCGCGATGAAACTCCGCAGGTTCGAAGCGGGAGGGAGCTCCGCGGCGGCGTCGACTATCACCGGGACGTCGTGGTCCTTCGCGACCTTGATGACCTCCGAGAGTGCCGGTGTGCTCGTCGGCCTGGCGAAGTAGGCGATGGCGGCTGTCCTCTCCGTGATGGCCGCCTCGTACTCCCAGCCCTCGACGGTCCGCGAGCCTACCCCCAGACCGCGTTCGTTGAGCCCGGCCTCAACCAGCTTCACCCCCGCCGCGCGGATCGCGTGGTCGTAGGGGTTGCGATGGTGCCTGGCGATGACCACCTCGTTCTTCACCCCCGAGGTTTCGGGGAGTTTCTCCATCTTGACGATGTCCAGGCCGGTGACGCAGGACGCCGTCGCGAGGGTCAGGCCCGCGGCCGCCCCGGTCGTGACCAGTCCAGCCTCGGCGCCTGTGTACCTGGCGATGGTGTCGCTCGCGTTCGCCTGCAGGTGTTCCATGTCTACAAGGCTCCGCGAAGCCTCGGCCATCGCCTCGACCACCTGGGGCGGCATGATAGAACCCGAGAGCCTCGTCTTCGGGCCCGCGGCGCTGACAATCCTCCTTACCCCTCGCCTCTCGTATACGTTCAAACCGGCGGCAGAACGGGCGCTCGGGATGATAAGTGTGCCTGCCCGGCGCGGGCGCACCGCACAATACTTTTAAGAGGAGTTTGGGGCTGCGAGACCCGGATTTCTTGGCGAAGAAGAGCAAGCTTGCTGCCGAAGGCGGTAACCCTGTGAGGAGCGGACCTATTCCGATAATGCACCCGGGAGCCGGATACATAGGAAAGGAGGAGATCGACGCGGTTACCGAGGTCCTCAAGGCCAAGTCGATGTACCGCTTCTACGGGCCGCATTTCCTCAACATCACGGGACAGTTCGAGAAGGAGCTGACCCGGTACTTCGGGAAGAAGAACGCACTCGCGGTCTCCTCGGGCACGGCGGCACTGCACACGGCGCTGGTCGGGCTTGGCGTCGGGCAGGGAGACGAGGTAATCATACCGACCTACGCCTGGGTGTCGTGCCCCGACGCGGTCGTCGCTGCCAGAGGCACGCCGGTGCTGGCGAACGTCGATGACAGCCTCACTCTAGACCCCTCGGACGTGGAGAGCAAGATCACGAGCCGGACGAAGGCGATCATGGCCGTGCACATCAGGGGCACACCGTGCAACCTCGACGCGCTCTCCAAGATAGCCGACGACTATGGAATAGCGCTACTGGAGGATGTGGCGCAGGCGTTCGGCGGCAGCTATCACGGCAGGAAGCTGGGGACCTACGGGAAGGTGGCGTCTCTCAGTTTCCAGCTGAACAAGATGATATCGGCGGGTGAAGGCGGGGCGATCATTACCGACGACAGGCAGATCTACGAGCGCTGCGTCATGTTCCACGACGTGGGCACCCCCTACAGGTCGTGGGAGGACAAGAGCCTGAAGTTCGAGGCGGAGCCGTTCCCGGGAGTCAACTACAGGATGAACGAGGTCTCGGCGGCTATCCTGCGCGAGCAGATGAAGAAGGTCGACTGGATCATCAAGGACATCAAGAGGAACAAGGCCCGCGTAAAGAAGGGCATATCCGACATCGACGGGATCACTTTCAGAAGGCTCAACGACCCAGCCGGAGAGGCCGGCATCTCGCTCGTCTTCTTCACGAAGACCCCCGAACAGGCGATCAAGTTCAAGAAGGACCTGCGGGCCGAGAACATCTGGACGACGAGCGGCTCCTACCCTGCGGTGGTCTACGACCCCATGACCAACGACGGTCACGTATTCATGCACTGGAGCCAGGTCTTCAAGGGGATAGACCGCGTCAAGAAGAGGTACTCCCAGAGCATAGACCTGATGAGCAGGGCGGTGCATCTTGACATTAGCCCTCTTCTCACCGAGAAGGACATCGACGACATAGTCGAGGCCGTGCACAAGGTCGCCGCGGCCGTCCTCTAGCCCGGATAGCCTTCGACGCGACCAATTATATAACGCGAGAGGCCGAGCGTGGCTGATGGCGCGTAATCGCAACGGCGCTGAGTTCACGGTCGAGTTTTTCAGGAAGGCCGGCGTGAGACATTTCTTCGGCATCCCGGGCCATGGCAACATATCCGTCTTCGACGCGGTAAAGGAGTCGGAGTCCATCCGGCTCATCCCCCCGAAGCACGAGCAGTGGGGAGGCCATATGGCCGACGGCTACTTCAGGGCTAACAGGAGGGTACCTGCTCTCGTCAGCACGTCGGTCGGCCCGGGCGCGACGAACCTCGCCACCGCGCTCGCGACAGCGTACGTCGACTCCTCGACCTTCATAGCGATCACCGGCGACGTGCAGACCTACCTCTTCGGGATGGGCATATTCCAGGAGATAGACAGGAAGAACTGGGTGGACTACGTAAACGGAATCGGGCATTTCGCCAAGAGGACGTGGCAGATCACCAACACCGCGCAGCTGCCGAGGGTGCTCCCGAATGCCTTCAAGCAGGCGGTCTCGGGGAGGCCCGGACCTGTGGTCCTCGACCTGCCGATGGACATCCAGGTCGAGAAGGTCGCAGGCGCGGTTCCCGACGCCAACCGTTACCTGCCCGCCGGGCGGGTGTACCCGGACAGGTCCGAGGTCATCAGGGCGGCCAAGCTTTTGCTCATGGCGGAGAGACCCCTGATACTGATAGGAGGAGGAGTCACCATGTCAGGCGCGACGGAGCAGCTGACGTCGGTAGCAGAATTCATCGGTGCGCCAGTCGTTGCCTCGTTCAGGGGCGACGCCAAGGGGGGCTTTTCATCCGAACACGAGCTGTGGGGCTTCCATCCTGGCAATGTGGGCAGCTCGGTCTCGAACAAGCTCACCAGAGAGGCGGACGTGCTCCTGGCGATCGGGACCACGTTCAGCGACGAGACGACCAGCTCCTACAGGGACGGGACGACCTTCAGCATCCCGCCGACCAAAGTGATACAGGTCGACATCGACCCGGCCGAGATAGCGAAGAACTATCCGGTCGAGGTCGGCATTGTCTCGGACGCGAGGGCCGCCCTCGAAGTGCTCGCCGATGTGCTCTCGCAGCTCAGCCAGAAGAGAGACTACAGGAAGAGCGCATGGTTTTCGCGCCTAAAGGAACTGAAGGAGGAATGGAACGGGGAGCTGAAGAAGCTCTGGGCCGGCGCTCCGATGGGGATTCCGAGCGTCGTGAAGATGATGGGCGACGTTCTCCCGAAGGAGAGCGTAATCTCTGTAAGCGCGGGGCTGCCGCAGGAGATACTCTCGCAGCAGTGGATGAGCACCCTTCCGGGGACGTACCTCAGCTCCGGCGGTTACTCTACGATGGGATTTGCTCTCCCCGCAGCCATGGGTGCAAAGCTCGCCAAGCCCGGCAGCACGGTCGTCGCCGTCGAGGGAGACGGATCTTTCCTCATGAACAACGTCGAGCTCTCGACCGCCGTCGAGTGCAGGATCCCTGTCGTCGTAGTCATACTGAACAACTACGGCTGGGTCTCGATCAGGGACCTCCAGATACGCGGCCTCAAGAGAAGGACCTTCGGGACGGAGTTCAAGAAGCTCGCGGACTTTGAGAAGGTCGTGACGGCGTACGGGGCTGACTACCGCAGGGCCGAGGACCCATCATCATTCCGTCGGGCGCTGAGAGAGGCGGTCAAATCCCGCTCGGTCTCGGTGGTCGACACCATCGTCGACAGACGCTTCCCCAAGAGTGGCACCAGCTCGTACGGATACTGGGACATACCCACTCCCTACAGGGATTGAGATGACCAAGACAATCGGGGTCGGAGTAGTCGGGATCGGCGCGATCGGAAAGCTCCACGCGGAGAACTACGTCTCCAAGGTTCCGGGTGCCCGCCTCGCCGGAATAGCTGACGTCAACCTTCCCGCGGCGAACGAGCTGGCGTCCAGGCTGGGCGTGAGCGCGGTCTATGCGGACTATCACCAGCTACTGAACGACCCCTCAGTAGACGCGATAGTGGTTGCGACCCCTCCCTTCCTCAAGAAGGACATCACCCTGGCCGCAGCCGACAGGCACAAGCACGTCTTCTGCGAGAAACCGATGACGCTATCGCTGAAGGAGGCCGATGAGATGATATCGGCGGTGAGGCGGTCCGGAATCGCCTTCCAGGTCGGGTACCAGAAGCGGTCCGATGTCTCGTTCATGCGGGCGAAGAGCGAGATCGCAGAGGGGAGGGTCGGAAAGATCCTGCTGATCAGGGCGCACAACAGGGACCCACCCACGACGGTGGCCGGGTGGTCCGCCGACCCCAAGAGGAGCGGCTCGGTCTTCCTCGACACCTGCAGCCATGACTTCGACGCCCTCCGCTATCTGAGCGGCAGCGAGGTGACTCGCGTCTCGGCCGACGGCAACGCCATGATGTACGAGGAGCTCAGGAAGAACGGCGATTACGATACGGTCGTCGTGAACCTCCGGCTGGCGAGCGGGGCGATGGCACAGGTCGACGCTTGCGGCTACACCCCATACGGCTTCGACTCGGGGTCGGAGGTGGTCGGCACGGGAGGAGGGATAATCATCGGGATGGGCGAGAAGACCTTCACGCACCTTTACGGGAAGGAAGGGATGAGCAACGAGAGGCACGATTACTGGGGCTCGCGGTGGGCGCAGGCCTACCGAGACGAGATGGCCGCTTTCGTCAGCTGCATCAACGAGGGGGGAGTCCCGCGGGCGACCATCCAGGACGGAAGGGCGGCGATGGAGATAGGCCTAGCAGCCTGGAACTCGGTAAAGTCGGGGGCGCCCGTAGGCCTGCCTCTTTCCTAGGACTTCATCCGGCCCACGACGACCTTCATGGAATCCGTGCCCATCGAGGTCTCCATCGCCTCGGTCGCATCCTCCTGACCGAAGACGTGCGTGACCATCTTCTGGAATGGGATGATCGACGCGTAAGCGTCCATCATCTTGAGGGCCCTGCCGTACGCCTGGTAGGGCATCCCTGATACGCCGATTATACGGGCGTTCTTCGCCAGTATCTGTCTCGAGGCGGAGATCTTCGTGGGCTCCTTCTCCGAGTAGGCTCCCTCCACGAGGTATGTCCCGCCGTTGCGCATCATGTCCAGCCCCTCGGAGAGGATGTGCGGGAATCCGGTACACTCCACGACCACGTCCGCTCCTATCCCTCCGGTCCTCGAAAGGACGTCCTCGACCCTGTCCCTCTCCTCTGTCTCCTCCTCTATGTTGATGGTCTCGGCGCCGCAGAGCGCCTTGGCCATCTCCAGGCGGTAGCTAGACCTGTCTATCGCGATTATCTTCGAGGCTCCCAACATCCTGGCCATCAGGGCGTTGCACATCCCGAGCGGACCCACGCCCTGGACGACCACCGTGTCGGCTGGCGCATACCCCTCCTTGGCGTTGGGGTACTGGAAGGCTCTCCCGAACGAGCCGTAGGCGACCGCCATCTGCTCCGTGAGCGCGGCCGTCTCGTTGGACATGCGCTCCGGGACCCTGAACATGTAGGTCCCGGGTAAGACGAACATCTTCTCGGCGAACCCTCCGAACAGGTGCGGCGGGTCCTTCGAGCTCATCACGTCGCCGTAGCTCCTGTGGTTGAGGCACCACGGGAATCCGTAGATGTTCTTGCAGTAGTAGCACTGTCCGCAGACGATGTCTGCTGAGATGACCACCCTCTCACCCACCTCGAGCGGCTCGCCTTCGGTCGCCATCTCAACGGCCGCTATCGAGCCGACGTCCTCTATCACGCCCACGTTCTCGTGCCCCAGGATTATCGGGAGCTTCACGACGTCCCCGGGAAGGCCCAGGCGTATCTCTCCGGCCTTGAAGACGTGCTTGTCCGTCCCGCACACCGCAGAGCCTACCATCCTGACCAGGGCCTCCCTCTCCCCCACCTTGGGAGTGGGGAACCTCTCGATTCTGATCTTCTTGGGAGCATACAGGACCGGCGCGATCACTTTGTCCAAAGCACCGCGGCCGCGGGCCGTCGACTAAAGAACCTTAGCCGGGCTGGGGCGACGAATCCTTTTATCGCCTTCGGCGAGAAGCGGGTCCATGCCCAAGGAAATCGGCGTCGGAGTCCTCGGATACTCGATAGGACGCGTGCACGCCCACGCTTGGAACAACGTCTCTGAAGTCTATCATCCTCTGCCGCTCGTCCCGAAGCTCGTCGCCCTCTACGGTCGCACCAAATCGGTCGTAGACTTCGAGGCGGAAAAGTACGGCTACGCCCGCACGTACGACGACTGGGAGAAGGTCGTCAAGGACGAGCAGGTCGAGGTCGTGGACAACTGTCTGCCCGTTAGCCTGCACCCCGAACCGATGATAGCTGCCGCGAAAATGGGCAAGAAGCTCTTCTCGGAGAAGCCGCTCGCGAGGCGGGCGAAGGACGCGAAGAAGATGCTGGACGCCGCTGAGAAGGCAAAGGTCCCGCACATGGTCGGCTACAACTACCGCTTCATCCCGGCGGTCACGGTGGCGAGGCAGATGATCGCCGACGGGACAATAGGGAAGGTCCTCCACTTCAAGGGCTCCTACCTCACCACCAACAGCGGCTACGACAGCCCTGATACGACGATGAGGTGGCAGTTCCAGTCGGACGTGTCGGGCTACGGAGCCCTGTCTGACCTGGGCACGCACGCGCTCGACCTTGCAAGGTACCTCGTCGGCGAGGTCTCGGCGGTCGCGAGCGCGCAGTCCACGTACATCGGCGAGAGGCCCGTTACCGGGAGTCCAGGGAAGAAGGGCAAGGTGGACGTCGACGACCTTACCGTAGCGGCGATGAAGTTCAAGAACGGCGCCCTCGGTACGCTGGACACCTCCTGGCTGATGCCTGGCAGGATGGACTACCTCACCTTCGAGGTCTACGGGAGCAAGGGCGCGCTCAGCTACAACCTGGAGCGCATAAACGAGCTGGGCGTCTACCTTACAGAGCAGAACCCGGGCAGCAGCGGGCTGAGGTCGCTCAACGTCATGACGAAGGAGAGCCCGTACATGAAGCAGTACTGGCCGAACCAGGGTGGAGGGTTCGGATGGGACCATACGTTCGTCAACGAGTTCCATCACTACCTGTCGTCCATCAACGAGGGCACGCCGATAGGACCTCAGGGCGCGACGTTCCTCGACGGCTACCGCAACTGCCTGATAATGGACGCGATCGCCGAGTCGGCCCGAAGCCAGAAGTGGGTCCAGGTGCCTCAGTAGATGGCCTCTGGCGCATCGCCTGGCTCCTCCAAGGTGCGGGCGGCCGTGATGGATGCGCCGGGGTCGATGAGGATGGCGGGGTTCCCCGTCCCCGCCGTGGGGGAGGAGACGGCGCTCATCGACGTGGACCTCTGCGGGATCTGCGGCACTGACAAGCACATCTACATGGACCTGGTCAAGTCTCATCCTCTCGGGATGCCGACCAAGTTCCCCATCATACCGGGGCACGAGATAGTCGGAAGGATTTCGGCCATAGGCCCGAGGGCGGCCAAGAGGATGAGCCTCACGGGGGGCGACCTGCGCCCGGGAGACAGGGTCGTCCCGGTCATCGACCTGCGCTGCGGCGAGTGCACGGGCTGCAAGATGCACCCCGGATGGCCGACATGCGAGAGAGGCGAGACCTACGGGTGGGGCATCACGTCGAAGGACCCCCCCCACCTGTTCGGAGGGTTCGCCGAGAAGATGTTCTTGCTCCCGCAGACGAAGCTCGCCCGCGTCCCGGACTCGGTCCCGGACGAGGTCGCGGTGTATGCCGAGGTGCTGGCGGTAGGATTCACCTCCGTCGCGCGCATTTCTCACTCCATGCAGCTGGGAGGGGAAGGTACCTCTTTCGTCGGTGACGTCGTGGTCCAGGGCAGCGGACCTCTGGCGCTCGCGCACGTGATAGCCGCGAAGGTCGCTGGGGCGCGACGCATAGTGGTGGTCGGCATGCCAGAGTACAGGTTGGAGCTGATGAAGAAGTTCGGGGTCGACCTCGTCATAGACGCAGGCAAGACCGACAGACACGAGAGGTCCGGCAGGGTGGCGGAGGCGGTGGGGGGAGAGGGAGCCGATGTGGTCTTCGAATGCACGGGCGACCCGGGCGTCGTCGAGGAGGGTCTTTCGTATCTCAAGCCCTTCGGCTACTACGTCGTGGCCGGAATCTACAGCGACAACGGCATGACCACCACGCTCAACGTGCAGAAGTACGTCTCGGGGAGGTACGCCACTGTTGTCGGAAGCGGTGGCCAGACGGAGCAGTCCTACGGTCAGGCGCTGAGGATGATGGAGAGCTTCGCCGGGACGATACCGTTCGAGAAGGTCGTGAGCCACCAGTTTCCGCTGGAGAAGCACGCAGAGGCGATGGCTACGGCGATCAGCGAGAAGTCGATGAAGGTCGCCTTCCGGCCGTAGGACGGGATAGCGATGAAAGCAGTAGTCTTCAGAGAGGTCGGGAAGGGGATCTCGGTCGAGGAGATGCCGGCTCCGGCCGTGAGTGGGGAGCACGATGTGCTGATACGGGTCAGGGACTGCGGCATCTGCGGGAGCGACCTTGCCATCCTCGAAGGGCGCCATCCCTCGAAGCCCCCGGTCATCCTCGGGCACGAGCTCTCCGGAGAGGTGGTCGCCGTCGGGAAGAGCGTCATGAGCGTGGCCCCGGAGGACCACGTCGTCGTCGACCCGAACGTGAGCTGCGGGCGCTGCACGCCGTGCAGGCTCGGGAGGAGGAACATGTGCCTCGACATGGTGGAGCTGGGGATAACTAGGAACGGGGGGTTCGCCGAGCTGATGCTCGCCCCGGAGAACTTCGTCTACCGGGTGCGTGACAGGCTTTCCTGGAGGGCGGCCGCTCTCATCGAGCCTCTAGCCTGCGTGGTCCACGGCTTCGAGCGGAGCAGAGTGCAACCGGATGAAACCGCCGTCGTCTACGGAGCGGGGCCGATGGGGCTGCTGTGGGTTACGATGCTCCGCAGGGCGGGGGTCGACAACGTCTTCTCCGTCGACCTCTCGGAGAAGAGGAGGGAGATGGCCAAGCAGCTGGGCGCTGACGTTACGATAGACCCGACTGAGAACGACCCCGTTGAGCTCGTCCACAGGCTCACGGACGGTCGCGGCGCCGACGTTGCCGTCGAGATGATAGGGAGGGCGGAGACCGTAGAGAACTCGGTCAGGTCCGTCGGGGCCGGTGGGCGGGTCGTCATAATGGGGGTCTCGAGGAAGGACGCCCTGTCGCGCATCTCGCCATTCGACGTGATGGCCAAGGAGGTGGAGATAATCGGATCCAACGCCAATGCCTACGGGTTCGTGCCCTCGATTCGTCTGATCGAGTCGGGGGCGATCCCTGTAGACTTCCTGGTCAGCCACGAGGTCCCGATATCAGAGGCCCAGAGGGCTTTCGACCTCTGCAAGTCGGGAGAGGGGCTCAAGGTCCTGATAAGACCCGTCTGACCGAACGGCTATAACTCCTGAATTTCATGGGCATTCCGTTGTCCACGACCAAGACTGTCCAGATAGGAGTCATCGGTGTAGGTTCCATAGGCAAGGTCCACGCCCAGAACCTCGCGCGCCGCGTCCCAAACGCAACGCTCGCGGCGATAGCCGACGCCAACAGGGCCGCAGCCGACAGTGTCGCCTCGCAGACCGGCGTCAAGCAGGTCTACACCGACTACAAGGAGATGCTTCGGAACAAGGACATCGAGGCGGTCGTGGTCGCCACGCCGACCTTCCTGAAACTCGAGGTCGTCAAGGCTGCAGCCGAGGCTGGCAAGCACATATTCTGCGAGAAGCCGATGGCGCTTACGCTGAAGGAGTGTGACGAGTTCATCCATACCTCCGAGAGGGCCGGGATAAAGTTCCAGGTCGGCTACCAGCGCAGGTTCGACCCGTCTTACATGAGGCTGAAGCAGTCCCTGGACGCCGGCCAGGTCGGGAAGATGCTTCTGCTAAGGTCGAACACTCGGGACCCGCCGCAGAAGGTATCCGGGTGGGCCGACCCCAAGGTCAGCGGGGGCATATTTCTCGACACGAGCAGCCACGACTACGACGTGATCCGGTGGCTGAGCGGGAGCGAAGCACAGAGCGTCATGGCTGACGGCATGACGACCGCATACCCGGAGCTGAAACAGCTCGGCGACGTCGACACGACGATGACGATAATCAGACTGGCCAACGGTGCACTCGCGCACGTGGATGCCTGCAGGGTCAGCGTCTACGGGTACGACGTCCGCGCGGAGGTAGTGGGGACCGAGGGGGCCGCGTTCATGGACATCGGAAGAGGTTCGGACGCCCACCTCCTGAAGAAGGATTGGGAGAGCAATGAGTTCTCCTACTGGTACCAGCAGAGGTTCGACGAAGCCTACAGGGGAGAACTCGAGGGATTCGCGGCGGCGGTGCTTTCGGACTCGAAACCGAAGGTCACTGCGCGCGACGGGAGGGGCGCGGTGGAGATAGGGCTGGCCGCCCGGCTATCGATGGAGCAGCGCAGGGCGGTCTCACTACCGCTGGCGTAGACCACCCTTGGCAAGGCACACAGTAGGTCTTGTCGGAGGAGGACAGGTGGCAAGGGCCCACGTCATAGGTTTCGGGAACATACCCCTGTTCTACGGGCCGGAAAGGACCGCCGACGTGGTGATGGTCGCCGAGGCAACTGACGACCTCGCCTCTACGTCCGCGAAGCGCTTCGGGATCCCGCGCTGGACCTCGGACTGGCATGCGCTGGTCGGAGACCCCCGCGTCGAGATTGTCGATGTCCTAACCCCGACCTACCTCCACAAGGAGCCCGCCATCGAGGCGATGGAGAAGGGCAAGGCGGTGATATGCGAGAAGCCGCTCGCTGCGAAGGAGTCCGACGCCCGGGAGATGTATGAGGTAGCCAGGAGGACAGGGGCCCGGACACTGGTCGGCTTCAACTACAGGAGGGTACCGGCGGTCACCCTCGCGAAGAGGATGATCGAGGACGGCAAGGTCGGTAAGGTCCAGCACGTCAGGTCGCACTTCATGGAGGACTGGGGAGGGCCCGGCTTTCCGCTTACCTGGCGCTTCAGGTCCTCGCAGGCGGGCGCGGGTGCCCTCGCCGACCTCGGGTCTCACTCGCTGGATATGGTCCGCTACCTCGCGGGAGAGCCGACCGAGGTGTGCGGCATCGCTGCGAACTTCGTTCCGACTCGAAGCCTACCCGGTCAGTCGGAGAGGCTCCCGTCCGACGTCGACGACGTGAGCGTCGTGATGCTGCGTGTCGCGGGAGGTGCGGTTGCGGAGGTGAGCGCCTCTTGGGTCTCTCCGGGGAGAAAGGTCCAGCTGGACTTCGAGGTCCAGGGAAGCGAGGGAACCCTCTACTTCACAATGGAGAGGCCGAACGAACTGAACTACTACTCGGCCCGGGACCCAAAGGGAGAGCAAGGCTTCAGGCAGGTGTACTTCGGTCCGGCGCACCAGTACGGGAGCTCGCTGATCTTCGGCACACCCACCATGGGTACGGGGTACGTCGACTCCATGGTGAACCAGATGAACGACTTCCTCGGCTGCGTGGAGGCTGGGCAGGAATGCTCCCCTTCGTTCGCTGACGGCTGGAGGGTCAGCAGGCTCATCTCGGCCATACTCGAGTCCTCCTCGAAGAAGTCCTGGGTCTCCGTCGGATGAGCGTTCAGCCCCCTAGATACAGAAGGGTCAGTACGCCTCCGAGCAGCATCGCTATCCCGGCCACATGGTTCCAGTCCAGCTTCTCCCTGAGGAACGCTACCGCCAGGAGGACGGTGAATGCCGCTGACATCCCGCTGAAGGTGGCCAGTATTGGCACCGCGTCGGGAGCCGCCGAGATGATCGCTCCGAGGCTGAAGAGAATCGCGCCGGCGGCTTCAAGGGCCGACATCACACACAGCTTCGGCAGCGTACCACCGAAGACCGGCTTCACGTCTTCCTTGAGCAAGGGCGCCAGACCGAGGCCAAGCCCGGCGGCCCCGAGCCTTATTGCGATGGCGGGAAGGAGGAACCCGAAGGTCTCCGTCGCGAACCCGAACGCGGTCCATCCGGCGCCGAAGAATATCATCGCCACGATTGCCCATCCGACGCCAGGTGCGGGCCCCTTCCCCGGCCCGAAGACGCTCCGCCTGAGGGAGGAGATGTTCGTGGAGACCAGCGTTATCCCGATTACGACTACGAGCAGTGCCGCCCCCGAACCGAGCGAGAAGGATGCACCTATGAGAAGGACCGAGAGCACCGCAGAGAACGCAGGGTAGGAGTTTGCTATCGGGGAGGTAATGGAGAGCATCCCCTTGCTGTAGGCCTTGTAGAGAGAGAGGTTCGAGACGTACATCGACACAGCGATGAAGAGCACCAGGGAGACCGAGAGAAGCGAGAAGTCGAAGCTCGACCGGAGTATGAATCCCGGAAGGAGCGTGGCGACCCCGCCGATGGCGAGCACGTACACGGTCGTCCTGTACGCACCGATCTTCCTCGTGACGCCCTTGGAGAGAAAGTCCGAGATACCGAACGAGAGGGAGATCAGGGCTCCGAGCCCGAAGACGACGACGTTCAAGCTATCAAATCGGACGAGGGCAGCCTGTCTCGCGACCACCTAGTAATTCCTTTTGGCCATTTTTTCGCTGCTACGCCAAGGATAAATAATCCTAAATCGCATCGCCGCGGCTAGATGCAACTCGGCTCCGAGCGGAAGGCGGTCGGAAAAACTGTTGTAGCTGCTGTTATCGTGATCGTCCTGGTGGTCGCTGCCGCGGCCGGAGTGTACTATTACACTACTCTGCCCAAGAGCTCTACCACGACTAGTAGTAGTAGTTCAGGGACGGCAACGACCTCGTCGAGCGCGACGGTCAATACACTCACCATCGACGATGAGACGTGGCCAACGGGCAACCTTAACCAGCTAACTGCGATAGGGGCCATTCCGTATCCAGACTGGCTGGACTATACGGTCTACCAGTCCCTCGTCACCGTCAACGGCACGCAGCTCTACGACTCGGGGACCGTCCAGGTCGAGCCGATGCTTGCTAGCAGCTGGAACTCTTCCTCCAGCGGCACCAACTGGACCTTCTTCCTCCAGAAGGGCGTGACCTTCTCGAACGGCGACCCGTTCAACGCCTACCAGGTCTGGGGCGAGCTTTACGGATTCTACTACCTTAGCGGCAACAGCTCCGGGTGGGCCGTAGGGTACAACGTCTTCAACATGAACACAGCCAACTTCGGACCGAGCACGCTTGCGCTGATGGGTTCCACGAAGACTCAGATGATAACCCCCACCGCCCAGCTCATGGCCATCATGACGAACAAGTCGTGGCCGATCTACGTCGTCAACGCGAACGAGATAGGCTTCAACCTGAAGGCGAACTTCCAGTACTTCCCCCAGATGTGGGTCCAGTTCACCGGGCTGATGTTCGACACCCAGTACGTCCTGAACAACGGCGGATTCGGCACCCCGGTCTCCTTCAATCAGGCGTTCAACAACAACCCGATTCCTGGGACCGGCCCGTATGTAGTGACGAACGTCGCGGTGAACTCTCAGGTCTCGTTCACCCAGAACCCAACCTACTGGGCGAAGAACTGGACTGCCTCCCAGATTAAGGCCAACCCCTACATGGACCCTGGCCACGTCAAGAACGTGGTGATCACCGTGCAGGGTAACGACCTATCCAGGTACGTGGACCTTCACTCAGGCCAGGCCGATATCGCCCCGATACTGACGCAAGACTGGAGCAGCGTGGTCAACAACTCGCAGTACTCCTACTTTGTGATGCCGAACAGCGCGGCCAACATCGTCGGCATCGCGCTGAACACCCAGCGCTACCCGACCAACATCACGGACTTCAGACTGGCGATCGCGCACGGGATCAACTACACGGCGATTGCTGACGCCGCGTTCCTGGCAAAGCAGGGAGGCGGTTTGACCCCCATGATGGGACCCGAATATCCGCCGTTCACCCAGCTTTACGACCTGGGCAATGTCCCTCCGTACCAGTATGACCCAACCCTCGCAATGCAGGAGCTGCAGGCCAGCGGCGTGAATACCGCGACTATGCCCACGATGCAGTTCGCAATCATCGACGGTTGCGGGGTCTGTCTCTCGACAGCCCAGATAGTGGTGCAGGACCTCACCTCGATGGGCATCAAGGTTGCAGTGGACCAAGTCTCGCCCTCACAGTACGGGCCTCCGTTGGTCGCCGGGTCAGGGACCTATCAGCAGGAGGTCAACGAGTCCCAGTCGATCGTGAACATAATGTGGTTCGGCACAGCGACTTTCGCTCCGGACGAGCCCACCCCGGCTGACTCGTGGTTGACATGGGTCAGCAACGAGACATCCGCAAATAACTGGGCCATCTACTCGAACCCCGTCGTGCAGACATGTGTCAACGACCTCACAAACGGGACCCCCGAAGCAGCGCTGACGGCGGCCTGCACGGCGGCTCAGGCGCGGGTAGCTGCCGACGCTCCGTACATCTGGCTGGGCAGCGTCAAGCTGTTCTTCGGTGGCGGATCGATAGTGTGGAACAACGGCGTGGTGAAGAGCTTCCTGGCAGACCCGGTCTTCAGCGGCCAGTCCGCCACTGCGATCTTCAACACTGTCCAGTTCACCAACGGACAGGACCAGTAGACGCGCTGCCGCATCACTCCGGCAGCGCCTCACGGTTTTCCCGCCTGGCCTCGTCAGGCTTAAGTATGAAGCATCGATGAAGCGGGCGATCCGATGAAGATAGTGGACATCCAGAGCACGATAGTCGAGGGGAACTTCGACTGGATAGTAGTCAAGGTCTACACTGATCAGGGAGTACACGGGCTTGGAGAGATTTACGCGGGGACCTCCGGCGGGAGGATGCTCGACCTGCTGCGGCCCTTTATCATGGGCGAGGACCCCCTCGACGTGGACAGGCTCTACTGGAAGATGTACTCTGCGTTCCAGAGGGAGCTGGGTGCCTCCCTCCTTGCGGCGATAAGCGGGGTGGAGACCGCACTCTGGGACATAGCCGGGAAGGAGATGGGCGTCCCCGTCTACCGTCTGCTAGGCGGCAAATACCGTGATTCGGTCAGGGTGTATGCAGACTGCGCCGCCGGCGAGGGCGACGAGGGCAAAAAGGAGGAGGAAGTTCGTCTCGGTCCCGTGGTCCTCAAGGGGGTGCACACGCCCGAGGCCTACGCGGCCAAGGCCGTGAAGGTGAAGGCTCAGGGCTTCGACGCGATCAAGTTCGACCTCGACCTCCCCGACCGCTACAAGCAGGACAGGTACAACGGCTCGATCGGTAACGAGGAGATGAACCTGAAGGTGAAGCTGGTCGAGAGCGTGAGGGAGGCCGTTGGAGGCAACGTCGACGTGGCCGTGGACTGCCACTGGCAGTACAACGTGAAGGACGCTATCAGACTGGCGAAGAAGCTCGAGCCATACGACCTGTTGTGGTTCGAGGACCCCATCCACTCAGAGAACGTCGACGCTATGGCGAAGGTCTCACGGGCGAGCCCCATACCTGTCTGTACTGGCGAACACAGGGTGTCGCGGCACGGCTTCCGTGACCTCATCGAGAAGCAGGCCGCTGACATACTCTCTCCTGACGTCCAGAAGGCTGGCGGCATCCTCGAGACAAAGAAGATAGCAGACCACGCCGACCAGTACTACATTCCACTCGCCCCTCACAACATAGCCAGTCCGGTCGGCACGATGGCGGCAGCACAGGCGTGCGCGACCTTCCCTAACTTCCTCGTCCTCGAGTACCACTCCAACGACATCCCGTGGTGGAACAGTCTCGTGAAGTCCTCCGGCGGTCCTCTCGTCAAGGGAGGAAGGATAACCCTGCCCTCGACGCCGGGCCTCGGCATCGAGCTCGACCCCGAGGCGGTCGAGAAGCACCTGAAGAAGGGCGCAAAGCTCCTGGCCTAAAACCCTCAGCTCATCTTTCCGCGCGCGAGTACAGGGAAGACCTTCTCCACCCTCTCTCCGCGTATGCCGTAGATCTTCTCGTGCTGGTTCACCATAGTGCAGCAGTGGGCGGGGACAAACCTCATCCTGTCGCCTATCTTCAGCTTCCTGGCATCTCCCGTCAGATGGAGCCATCCGTGCTCCTCGGAGAAGTGCTCCATGACCGCGCCCTTCTCCTCGAAGGCCATCGGGAAGCGGCCCGTGTCGAAGTTGAACGCCTTTGAACCTGCGTCCACGACCGCCCTGTCTTCGGTCGGCTTGCTCATCACCGTCGCGACCAGCGTCAGTGCCAGGTCGTCCCAGGTCGCCACGCCCCTCTCGACCAGCACGTGGTCGTTGAAGACGTACATCCCGGGCTGTACCTCGGTCACATCCGGGTGTCTCGCGTTTATCCAGGTGCTCACCGATGAGCCCACGCTGACCACGTCGACCGCCAGCCCCTTCTTCTTAATGCCCCGCTTGGCCGCAGACATCGACCTCATCGCTGCGGCCGACTCTCCGACCTGCTCCTTCTTCGTCTTCGCGCCGTTTACCTGCCCCTCGTACCCCATAAGCCCCCTGAAGACCAGGTTGTTCTCTCTCGCCACCTGCTGGGCCAGAGCAGGGGCGTGCTTCGCCGCAATGCCGCACCTCTTCATCCCCACGTCTACGTCGACGTACACGTCCGCCTCCGAACCGACCTCTCGGAAGACCTTCCCCATGAGCCTGGCAACCTCGATGTCGTCGACGGCCACGCCGATGTGCGTCTTCTCAGCGACCCGAGCTAGCCTCTCGATCTTCGAGGGGACAACTATCTCGTTGGTCAGGAAGATGTCCTTTATCCCGCTCGCGGCGAAGACCTCGACCTCGCTCACCTTCTGGAGGCAGACCCCCGTAGAGCCAGCCGCGAGCTGCAGCTTCGCAATCTCGGGGCACTTGTGCGTCTTTACGTGGGGCCGCAGCTTCACTCCGCACTCCTTGGTGAATGTCACCATCCTCTTGATGTTCTTCTCGAGCCTGTCCAGGTCAACAACTATCGACGGCGTATCGAGGTCGTCCAGCTGCATGTGGGCACGTCATCGGCGGCCCTTTATTTGCAGTTCCCCGCGGCGCTTCACAACGCTTTTGTATCGTCAGCGAGTGGCATCACCGCTTGAAGTACGTCAAATTCGGATCTACCGGACTCACGGTTTCACAGTTTTGCCTCGGCGCTTGGCACCTTCCCGGGACGGGCGTCAAAGACCGCTTCGGTGTCGAGGAGGTCGACAAGGAGACCTTCGCGAAGGTCGTGGGAAAGGCCTACGACCTCGGCATAAACTTCATCGACGGCGCGAACAGATACCACGGCAGGATGTCGACCGCCGACCTCGACCACGTCGGCAACTCGGAGAAGCTCCTCGGCCAGGTACTGAAGGGCTACCCGAGGGAGAGCCTCGTGGTGGCGACCAAGGTCAGGGGTCCCATGGCGCCCTTCCCCAACGGTCAGGGGCTGTCGCGGAAGCACATCATGTGGCAGATCGGCGAGTCCCTCAGGCGGCTGGAGCTGGACTACGTCGACCTCTACCAGATACACTGGGAGGACGAGCTGACCCCGAAGATAGAGACGCTTAGGGCGCTGAACAACCTCGTCGACAGGGGGCTCGTCCGCTACATCGGCGAGAGCAACCACAACCCCGCTGGCGTGGTCGAGTTCATGGAGCTCGCCCAGCGATATGGGATGGAGGGGTTCGCGTCAATGCAGGAGCCCTACAACCTGCTCGAGCGCCAGAAGGAGTCGGAGACGCTCCCCGTCGCCAAGAAGTACGGGATGGCGGTGATGGCCTACGTCCCGATCGCGCAGGGTGTCCTCTCGGGCAAGTACCTTGGCGGCACCGAGAAGGGGAGCCGAGCAACCTACATCGCCCAGATGGCCAGCCAGTATTTCACTCCAGAGGTCAACGCCGCAGTCTCTTCGCTCGTGGCGATCGCCGGCGAGAAGGGTTGTACGCTCCCCCAGCTCGCGCTCGCGTGGATGCTTCACAAGCAGGAGCAGCTGGGCATCACAATCGTTCCCATCCTCGGGATAACCAAGATCTCCCACCTGGAGGACAACGTGGGCGCGCTCGACGTGAAGCTTAGCGGCGACGAGATGAAGAGGCTCGAGGAGATGGCTGCGACGGCGAAGATGGGCCCAGCGTCTTACTAGGCCTCCGGCACCAAAACGGCTATTTACCTAACGGAGGGCTCGGCGGTCCCGGCTTGCAGCTCTCCATTAGCGAGAACGCCTGGTGGGGCACCGACGTCGACAGAGTGAAGGGCATCGAGGTGGCGAAGAAGTGCGGCTTCGACGAGTATTGCGCGTTCACCACCGACCTGACCCCCCAGCTGCGCAGGTCGATGAGGGAGGCCATGAGGGAGGCGAGACTCCCTTGCGGGAACATCACGGTCGTCGTGACCAGCCTCATCGACCTAAACGCGGACATCAGGCGGATGACCGTCGACTGGGCCAAGAGGCAGGTCGACATCGGTTATGACTTCGGGACGACCAAGATGATACTCGTCCCGGGTGAGTACGTCTGGGAGGGGCAGGAGGTCCCACCGAAGGTGCAGTGGGGCTGGGCCGTCGATGGCATAAGGGAGATTGCCGACTATGCAAACGACCTCGGGATACGGACGGGCCTCGAGTTCGAGACGCCGAAGTACAACATCATCAACTCGGTCGACAGCGTCGTGCGGATGCTCGACGACATCGGCCGTCCGTACGTCCAGGGCAACACCGACTTCGTCCACATGTACGTGGTGGGGGACGGTCCGGAGGCCCTGAGGAAGCTCAGGGCGAGGCTGCTCAACGTCCACTTCGCGGACTGCAAGGGGAGGAATCACGCACACTGGCCGCCGGGTGCGGGGGTGGTCCCGCTCAGGGAATACCTCTCGGTGCTGAAGGAGATCGGTTACCAGGGTGCCATCCAGATGGAGCTCGAGTGGTCGCCCGAGCCCGCCAAGATAGTCGAGTGGGTCCAGGACGGCTACAACTCCACCGCGAAGATGATGAAGGAACTGGGTATGAGGGACTGAGCCCGGTAGATTCAGAGATGAAAGTAGCCAACCTGTACGGCCCCCTGGACATCCGGACCGAGGACTGGCCCTTGCCCGTCCCCGTGCGGGAACAGGTCCTGGTCAAGATAAGGGCCTCCGGCATCTGCGGTTCTGACATAAACAGCTACACTGGCAGGACGTACGAGGGCACATTCCCGTACGTGCCCGGGCACGAGTGGTCGGGCGAGGTCGAGCAGGTCGGCGATGCGGTCGCGACGCTGAGGAAGGGTGACAAGGTAACCGGAGAGACCGTTGTCGGCTGCGGCAACTGTGACAAGTGCAAGGCGGGCGTGAACCCGAACTTCTGCAGGAGTCCCACCGTCTACGGGTTTCAAACCAGGGCCCCGGGAGGCTTCGCCCAGTACGTCCTGCGAGACGAGCGCAACCTGTCTAAGCTCCCGCCCGCGATGACGCACGACCAGGGAGCCCTCGTCGAGCCCCTCTCCGTGGCGTACCACGCAGTCTGGGGGCTCGCGGGCGGGGTCCAGTCGACCGAGACCGTGGTGGTCTTCGGGGCCGGGCCGGTGGGGTTGTTCGCCCTCTCGGTCGTAAAGGGCTCGCGGGCGCGCGCCATTGCGATAGACCCGATCGAGATGAGGAGGGACCTCGCCCTGAGGCTCGGCGCTGACCACGTGGTCGACCCGCTCAGGGAGGACGTCACCCAGCAGGTGCTCAGGCTGACGGGAGGGCACGGAGCCGACCTGGTCCTCGAAGCCTCAGGCAACGACGACGCTCGCTCACGGCTCTTCGACGTCGCCGACGGGTCGGGGCGCGTCGTCATGATAGGCCAGACGCAGATGAAGCGGATACCCATGGAGATGGAGAAGCTGGTGGTGAAGGGACTGACCGTCAGGGGTGCCCAGGGAAGCCCGGGGATGTTCCAGCGCACCATTGACTTCCTCGAACACAGCCCGGCCGACCTCACCCTGATGATATCGCATCACTTCCCCCTTGAGAAGACCAAGGAGGCCCTCGACCTCGCCAGCCAGAGGACCGGCAGCGTGAAGGTAGTCCTTACGGACTAGGCGCGACTTAGGAAGATGGAGCGGTCCTTCTTGGTCGTGAGCTCGTCGAGGGAGTTCTTGCCTATCCGGAAGGTCCTCTCAACCTCGAAGGAGCCCTTCCGAACTAGTAGAGGCTGGTCTCAAGACTTATGACCATCCCGACCTCCAGCGGCATCTCGGTCGTCGCCTTCACGACCTCGTCATCGATGGTGACGGGCCGGCCGGCTCCAGCGAGCACGGCGAAGACCTCCTTCCTCTCGCGCGGCGCGCCCAGGGCGAGCACGTTCTCCGTGTACTTCTGGTACAGCCAGCAGTCAAACCCGGTGAGGTACGCTACGTTCATCGTCGAGCTGGTGAGCAGCGCCTTGACGCCGTGCTCGGATAGATGCTCCCTAGCCCGCGAGAGGTTGGGAGGCATCGCTCCCTTCCCTAAAACACCGAGAGGACGTTCCTGGCCGCGGCTTCCATCTCCTTCTTGTTGGGAGGCGTGAAGAGGATTATCTCGTTGGCCCCGACCTCGATATACTCATCGAGGACCTTGATGAGGTCGTCCCAGTTCTTGCACGAGTGGATGAACTTGCTGAGTCTCTTCGCGGTAAGCGTCCTGGTCGCGTTCTCTAGAGCAATGGGGGTCCTGATGTCCACCGAGTTCTTGACGAATGGGGTGAGCTCGTGCCTGGAGTCCTTGAGCACCTGGGCGTGGGACTTGAACGCAAAATCGAGATGGACGACCAGCCCACCTGCCTTCTTCTTGGCGTCCTTCTGCCCCTTCCTGAACTCGGGAAGGATGACATCTCTTATCCTCTCAGCGTTGTTCCACGGACTCAGGGTGACGAGATGGTCGCCGTAGCGGCCCGCGCGGTAGGCCGCCTTGGGTCCCACGGCGGAGAAGTACATCTCGAGCCTCGTCCTCGGCTTGGTGTACATGTAGTAGAAGTCGGAGGAGAAGTACTTGCCCTTGAACGAGAAGTGCCGCGGCGCGGTCCAGAGCTTCTCCATCAGGGTGAGCCCCTCACAGAGACGATCCATCCTCTCCTGCCAGTCGGGCCATCTGTCGTTCCAGAAGGGGACCTCGTTGACCGCCTCTCCCGCTCCCACGCTGACCAGGAACCTCCCCGGGTACATGTTGTCGAGGGTCGCTGAGGCCTGCGCTACCAGGGCCGGATGATAGCGCGCCCCGATGGGCGTCGTGACGAGCGGGCCCAGCTGGACCTTCTTCGTCCTCTCCAGCGCCGAGGCCATCACCGACCAGACGAACGACGACCTGTCACTGGTGTGGAACCAGGGCATGAAGTGGTCTCCGAACCAGAGACGCTTGAAACCGAGCTCCTCCCCGTAGACCGTAGCTTCGACGAAATCCCTGGGGTCGTAGTAGTTCTCCCCAAGGTCGAGCGAGATGATTGGCTTGGCCATCGCCTGCGTTACCTTCGCGGCCTCCTTTAAGTCCATCACACGCGGGCAACTTCACATTAATAATCCGGGCGCGCGCTCGCCGCGACGCGAGATGATTCCTTCGTGCAGCAGCATAACGTGGGGCGAGCTCAAAGATGAGCAAGATCTCAAGAAGACCCTTGCTTCGATCAAGAAACTGGGATACGCGGAGGCCGGTATAGAGTATCCCCTGCTGGGGCCCGGGCTGAGGAAGGACCTCGTCAAGACTGGCGCGCTGGTCAGGGGGTACGGGCTTCCCATATCGGCCGTCGCGATCGACACCTCCCCGTCCATGGCGGGGGTGGTGACCGCGTTCGGCTCCTCGGTCGGATGGCTCTGCCTCTTCGAGAAGGACATCGACGTCGCCATCGAGAAGACCAAGAAGCTCACGGCGGCCTGCGGGAAGGTCGGGGTCAACGTCTCCCTACATCCTCACGTCAAGAGCAACCTCCTCACGACGGAGGACCTAGACCGGGTAATGAAGGCCTGTCTGCCCAACCCCACCTCTGTCACCGTCGACACGGCGCACCTGACCGCACTCGACATCGACATACCCAAGTTCGTCGCAAGGTACAAGACCAAGATATCGCTCGTGCACATGAAGGACCTCAGGGTCAAGAAGCCGCAGGAAGAGGTCGACTACGAGAAGGACTTTGTCGACCTGGGCGATGGAGTGGCCGACCTGAAGGGGACGGTGAAGGCCCTCAAGGCGACCGGATACAAGGGAGCGGTGATGGTCGAGGTCGACTATCCCCACGACGTGTCTGTCGAGGCTTCGTCGAGGAAGAACTACAGGGTCCTCTCGTCTCTGCTCCGTTCCTACGGCTGAAGGCATCCCCTCCAAGTAGAAATAAATAGAATCGAGAATCCGCGCTCCCGATTAAGAATGCAAGAGAACGTGGCGGGAACGGGATTCGGAAAACCGGCCCTTAAGCTCAGCCGATTCTTCGACGCCATACACGGTGACGAAGACGTCCCGGTCTTCAGGTGGTACCTAGACGGCCAATGGAAGGAAGCCCCGGCGGGACGGACGCAGAACGTGGAGACGCCCATCGACGGCAGCACCATCGCGCGCGTCTACAGGGGCACGGAAGCCGACGTCGGCTCGGCCATAGACGCCGCGACGGCTTCGCAGAAGAGAATCCGCAGCCTCGCCGCAATCGAGAGGATTGAGATGTTCAGGACGGCCGCCGAGATAGTGACGTCGAAGAAGACGGACTTCGAGGAGACCCTCGTCCTGGAGGCTGGGAAGACAAGGGGCGACGCGGCGGGAGAGGTGAAGGCGACCATCGAGAGGATGCAGATGACGATGGAGGAGGCCAGGAAGATCTTTGGCGACTACATCCCTGGCGACTGGTCCGAGGACACGCGAGGCAAGGTCGCCCTGGTGATACACGAGCCGGTGGGGGTGGTCGGCGCGATCGGTCCATTCAACTTTCCGCTCTACATAACGGCGGCGAAGATAATCCCGGCCCTGCTCTCCGGGAACTCGATCATCGTGAAGCCCGCTAGCAAGACCCCTCTCAGCCAACTCCTCTTCGCGAGGGTGCTTCAGGAGGCGGGAATCCCTGCGGGGACGATAAGCGTCGTGACCGGTCCGGGTAAGATCGCCACGCAGCTAGCGTCAAGCCCGCGCGTCGGGGTGGTGTCCTTCACGGGGAGCACCGAGGTCGGGAAGCTCCTGAACCAGGCATCCTCGGTCAAGCCCCTCCACCTGGAGCTCGGAGGCAAAGGCTTCGCAATAGTACTAGACGACGCTGACATTGCCCTGTCCGCGGAGAGGTGCGTCATGGGGTCTCTCAAGTACTCTGGCCAGAGGTGCGACGCGGTGAGCGCGGTCCTCGTCCAGGACGAGGTCGCCGACGGCCTCGTGGCAGCCATGACAACAGAAGTCGACAAGTGGAAGATGGGCGACCCGCGAGACCCGACAGTCAAAATGGGGCCCGTGATCAACCGCGAGGCCGCGGAAAGGATAGCCGGGCTGGTTGACGACGCGGTCGCCAAGGGAGCGAGACTCGTCAGGGGCGGTGGGCACCGCAACTGCTACTTCGAGCCGACGCTACTCGACTCAGTCACACAGGACGCGAGGATTCTCTGGGAGGAGACCTTCGGACCCGTGGTCACTGTCGTGCGGGTAAAAGACGAGGCGGAGGCGCTCGACATCACGTCGAGGTCGAGGTACGGCCTGGACTCGTGCGTCTTCACGAACAGCCTATACAGGATGTGGCGCGTGGCCAAGAGCGTCAGGGCGGGAGGGGTCACCGTGAACGACCTCCCGAGACACGGGGTGGGCTTCTTCCCGTTCGGCGGGGTGAAGGATTCGGGGATGGGACGCGAGGGGATAGGTTACTCGATAGACGAGATGACGGTCCTCAAGACCATCGTCATCAACATAGAACCAGCTGGGCTGGGAAAGACGATGCGCTAGAAGTACTTCTTGAGGACCTTGTCGAGGTTCGGAGAGGGCTTGTACGTTGCTACCTTGCTCTGGTAGAGGTTCTTCGACTTCTTCAGGTCGGCGAACATCTCGCCGAACTTTATCCCCGCCTCGACAGCGTCCACGACCGGAGCGTCGACGTGTTTCCTGAGGTAGTCTGCGAGACCTGCGAAGCCGGCCGAGCCGTTGACAATGACATCCGCCCTGTCTTCCGAGACGGCCAGCCTCGCCTGGTCGAGCACCCTCTCGTAGATCTTCGCCATGGCGTTGCGCCCCATCATCTCGTCGAGGGGGATGTTCGCCGGTCTCACAGAGACGCAGAAGTCCTCGAGGTGGCGCTCCCTCACCATCCTGTCTATCCAGGACGCAATCTTGTTGTCGTACGTCATGATTGAGAAGCTCTGCCCCAGTACCTGCGCCATGAGCAGGCAAGCCTCGCCTATCCCAACGGCGGGGATGTCCAGCACTTCCTTGATTCCGTATTCGGCGTCGGTCGAGCCGACGCAGCCTATCACGACCGCGTCACATCCGTCCTTCTGCGCCTGCCTGGCGACCGGGATCATCGCGCTGAACATCTTCGGGTGGACGTACCAGTACGCCATCTCCGCCTCGTCGGGGAGGTCGTTCGGGAGCGCGTAGATCTTTACCGAGGTATCCGGCCTCTTCACACTGTCTATGGTCTCCCTGAGCGACTTGAAGAAAGCCGGATTGGCTTCCTTCTCGGATTCCTTACCCGGGAAGATGAAAGCGAGCTTCATTGGGCCCGCTCCCGCCCTCGCCGATTAAATGCTTTCCCGTCTCGCCGCTTCACGCCTGATTCTGCGCCCGAATCGCGAAAGATAGATTAGAGGGAGAGGACGTACGCTCGACATGAGCACGAACGCCAAAACTCTGGCGATTGTTGGTTACGCGGACAGGCTTCGAGCCAGGCCGGGCGACACCCTGAACTTCATGGTGAGCAGCGAGCATCCGAGGTACAAGGTCGAGATAGTGAGGCTCATCCACGGCGACCAGAACAAGGCTGGTCCGGGGTTCAAGTCGGAGACGTTGGAGGCGGACGCCGGCACCTACGAGGGCAGGGTCCAGGCATTCCACCACGGCTCCTGCATCGTCGTCCCCAACGCCCCCGCGCTCAGACGGCTCTCCAGTTTCACGATCCAGCTCTGGGTCTTTGCGACCACCTCAGAGAAGAAGGAGAGGGCCCTGGTCGTCCAGGGCTCCGACAGGAAGGGCTCCCAGTACGCGCTCTCGATCGGGCGGGATGGCAAGCTCACGCTACGCATCAGGGACGCGGCCGGAAAGACGGATGAGATAAGGGCGGAGAAGTCCATAGCCCCGTTCAATTGGTACTTCATCGCAGCCTCGTACAGCCACCGCAGCTCCCGGGCCACGCTGGTCCAGCGTGTGATCCAGCCGGACCCCCGGAACGAGCTTGATTCCACGGTCCAGAAAGCCCTCAAGACGGGGACGCTGGGAGCCAACGAATCTGACCTTTGTATGGCGGCGGTGCTCCAGAAGGACGGTTCGAAGCGGAAGTGCTTCAACGGCAAGCTCGACGGCGTGAAGGTCTTCTCGAGGGTCTTGTCCTCCGCCGAGCTCGAGGCACTGGATACGGCTTCCTGGACTAAAACTCCCGGGCTCGTGGGCGCCTGGGACTTTGCCCACGACACCCAGTCTAGCACGGTCAAGGACCTCTCGAAGAACAGGCTCCACGGGCAGGCGCTGAACTTCCCGACCAGGGCCGTGACCGGGCACAACTGGACAGGCGACGTCCACGACTTCAGGCAGGCGCCGAGGGAATACAACGCGATTCACTTCCACGACGACGACCAGGGCCACGCTGGCTGGAAGGTTGACTTCCAGTACAGAGTACCCCCGGGGTTGAAGAGCGGGGTCTACGCCGCGCGCCTCTACGCGGGGTCCGACGAGGACTACGTGCCCTTCTTCGTCATCCCGCCAAGGGGCAGGCCGTCCGCCAAGATAGCATTCCTCGTCCCCACCTTCAGCTACATGGCCTACGGCAACGAGGAGACCCTCGTAACTGCCGGGACCGGCAAGAAGCTGGGGGTGGCGTCCGGGACCAGGTATCCCAGGCAGCCGCAGGATGTCTATATCGTGACGAACCGTCTGATGAGCGTCTACGACCATCACAGCGACGACAGCGGCGTCTGCTACGTCTCCAGCCTGAGGCCCATTCTGAACATGCGCCCCAAGTACAACATGCCCGGGCTCTGGGAGGGCAAGGGTGCCCCGCATCAGTTCAACGCCGACCTCCACCTTGTCGACTGGCTCGAGCAAAAGGGGTTCGAGTACGACGTCGTGACTGACGAGGACCTCCATCACGAGGGCGAAGCGGTGATTGCCCAGTACAACCTGGTCATGACGGGTTCGCATCCCGAGTACTGGTCTGGCCGGATGCTTGACGCCATGCAGACCTACCTCAACGGCGGTGGGAGGCTGATGTACATGGGAGGGAACGGCTTCTACTGGGTCACCCAGGTCAACCCTGAAGACCCCCACAACTTCGAGGTGAGGCGGTGGGGAGGCACTGGGACCTGGAACGCCAAGCCCGGAGAGTTCCACCTGAGCACCACGGGGGAGATGGGCGGTCTCTGGAGGAACAGGAACAGGACTCCCAACAAGATGCTCGGGGTCGGTTTCACCGCCCAGGGCTTCGACTCCAACCGTCCGTACACGCGTGAGAAGGACAGCTTCGACCCTAGGATGGCGTTCATCTTCAAGGGCATAGGGGCCAGGGAGGTCATAGGCGGGTTCCCGTCACTCGTCCAGAATGCGGGCGCCGCCGGCTTCGAGATAGACCGGCTGGACTTCTCGCTGGGCACCCCAGCGAACACCCTCCTCCTGGCCAGCGCAAAGGGGTTCAGCAACAGCTACCAGCACGTTCTGGAGGAGAACACCATGTCGGACGACAAACAGGGAGGTCAGTTCAACGAATTAGTCCGTGCCGATATCGTCTACGTGCCCTATCCCAAAGGTGGCGCAGTCTTCTCCGTCGGCTCGATAGCCTGGTATGCGTCTCTATCGTACAACAGGTACGACAACAACGTCTCTCGACTCACAGAGAACGTGGTATCAAGGTTCGCCTCGGACAGACCGCTGCCTTAGGCGGCCTCGGGCTGGGGAGCGATGCCTCTTGAACAAGCCTGAGCGCGTCCCGGCGGGCGTCCAGCTCGTCCCGTACCCCCGGGAGGTCAAGCGAACGCCCGGAAGGACCATCCTGACCGCGTCGGCGGCCATCGAGCTCTCCCCGAGACCGGACGCGCGACTGAAGTTGGCTTCTGAGATGGTGCGAAGGAAGCTCGAAGGTGCTGGCGACGGGACTTCGGCCGGGGTGAGGTTGGCGTCGCTCTCCGCCCTCGGCTCGAAGAGCGCGTGGCTCGATGAAGGACTGCGAAGGTTTCTCGAGGAGGCGGACGACGATGGTGCCTACGTCCTCAGCGTCGGCGGCGGAGGCGTGGTCGTTGTGGGGAGGACGTCACTAGGCGCGTTGTACGGAATCCAGACCCTCCTGCAGCTCATGGAGCGGAAGGATGCAGGCTACTCCATTCAGAATCTCGAGGTCAGGGACTTTCCGGCGGTGAAGGACCGATACCTGGCCATCGCAATGTCGTGGTACGCCGGCTATGGCAGGGTGGGCTTCGGTTCTCAGCTCTGGGGGCGCGAGCAGTGGTTCTGGTTCATCGACTGGTGCGTTGAGCATAAGGTGAACGGGGTGAACATCTGCATGTACGGATACTACCCCTTCAGGTTCGATGAGTACCCCGAGACGGTCTTCAGGGACGTCGAGGCGACCACCTGGCTCCAGGAGGCGGGGAGAGAGGCCAAGGTCCTCTACACCCACCCCAACGTCGCCGACGAGTTCCTTCCGGAGCTGATCCGATACGCCAACCTCCGGGGCATCACGGTCCTGTGCTACCTGGGTCTGAACACCTTCAATGGAGGATACGCCCTCGCCCATCCCGAGAGCCGGTACCAGTCCGATGACCCCACGAAGTTCCGCCAGTTCATGTACAACCTCTGCCCGAGCCGTCCGGACGTCAGGAGGTTCTTCGACGCCACCATCCGGAAGCTCCTCCAGATGGGATTCAACGGTATACTGCTAGAGGAGAGCGAGGGGAGCGGCTTCTGCGAGTGCGACTCGTGCAGGAAGGCTTACTATGGGAAGGACGGGGATTCCCGGAGCGCGCTCCACAAGGCAGACTACGAGCTGTTCAACCGGCTGTATTCGGTGGCGAAGGGGGAGAAGAAGGACGCCGTCATCGGTATCAGGGCCTGGAGGATGGGGTCCGAGACGGGGGCGGACGACCTCAGGGAGGGCAAGAAGCAGGTGCCCGCCGATACGCTTGTCTACTGGTCCAACGGGATGGACCCAAGAAAGTTCGACGGTTGGGTTGAGGTATTCGGGCCCGACCGGATAGCCGGCCAGGACGCAGAGTGCCTCGGGTTCTCGACCCTCTACGACGGGCTGGTCTACATGTTCCCGCGGCAGTACGCAAGCTACGTCAAGTTCGTCAACCCCGGCTACAGGCCGGAGTACCCCCAGTCCCTCGAGATGGACGTCAGGCAGTATCGTCTGGCCGCCGAGCACCGTTGCAGGGGTGTACTGGGCTACGCCTTCAACTGGAACGGATGGGAGCTCGCCCCCCTTTCCCTGTCCCAGTACGGATGGAACCCGGGTGCCTTCTCCCTGTCCGACTTTGTCCGGTACGGCTACCTCCACCAGTTCGGGAAGGCAGGGGGTGACGTCGCCAGGGCGGTCTGGGACCTCCCCCTCGTCCTAGAGACCAGGATCTGTGAGGGCGCTACCTTCGTCCCCCGCGATGACCCGGTAAGTGGAGGTCTCGCGGGCCTCACTTCCCTCCAGGTCCCCACCCGGTTCGGCGAGGGAAGAGGCGAGGAGAAGGCGCTCGAGGCGGACCTCGTCAAGGCCAGAGCGTCTCTCCGACTTCTCCTGGGTATCGACGGTCGAGGAATGACGGAACAGAACCGCATAACCCTCTCCTACCTCAGGCACGCGGCCGAACGGACGACGTACATCTGTCAGGCAGCTCTCGAGTACAGGAAGGCTGTGGCCGCCGAACGATCCGGCTCCTCCAAGGACCTTACCCTGCAGCACTTCAAGGGCGCCCTGGAATGGACGCTCGAGGACTACAGGGTGGTGCGGGAGAGCGCCTTCGACCTGAAGGAGGAATTCCACTCGAGGATCCTCAGGGCAATAGATACAATATCTGGGAGGATCGCCAAGTACGACAAGTCTCGCCCTGCCGGACCCCGCCCGAAGAAGGTGCGTTAGCCCAGCCGGAAGCAATCCCTTTCTCGCATCTTTGAATATTTATGCAAAAACTAAGATTGTATCCAAATCTACTACTTTTCTGCTACCTCGGTAGACATAAATATCCGCCGTCATCTTCTGGTGGACTATATTGAACGGCTCAGAGGATAACACATCGGGTATACGGAAAGCTGCTCGCAAGAGCAATAACGCGGGAGAAGATGCGATACGGCAGTACATGAACAACAGAGTGTCGAGAAGGGCCGCTATGGGCACCGGTGCCAAGGTTGGCATCGGAGTCGTAGTCGCTGCCATCGCTGGCGTGGGCATTTACGAGGCCTATGCGGCTAGTCAGGGCACAAGCACTACTTCGACTACTTCCTCTCAGCAGACGACCACCACGAGCAGCCAACAGACAACTTCAAGCCAACAGGCGACATCCAGCCAACAGACAACTTCAAGCCAGGCGAGCAGCAGTAACAACCTGACCTTCGTCCACTGGAGCTTCGAGAACGCCCAGATCACCCAGTACGTTAAGACGTTCGACACAGAGTTCAACTATAACACGACCGAGGACGTGCTCGACAACAACAACTACAACCCGCTCATCGAGTCGTTGTTCGCCACAGGCACGAAAGTCGATATGAACTACGCCAACGGTTACGAGGTACCTAGACTGATCGATCTGGGCTATTGCCAGGACTTCACCAACTTCCCGAACATCTCCACCATCGCGTCCGAGATGTACCCCACCATCGTCGAGTCACTGAGCACCGCAGCGGGCGTGCAGTACGGCCTGTGCTACTACTGGTCGAACAGGCCATGGTGCACGGTCGATGATTACAATCTGAACAAGACGCCCCTGGCGGGCCAGAGGCCCGTATCTTGGACCGACCTCTGGACCCAGTCTGGGCCCGCGGTAGTCAAGGCCGGAGTCGTCCAGTATCCGTGCATGCCAAACTGGTTCGCGGCGAACTACGGCATCGGCTGGGACTTCATGGGCGAGATGCAGAACGCGAACAACGATCCGACCGGAGTGCACGTGCTCTTCAACGAGAGCTTCGAGCCAGTCTTCGACACCACTGGCCCGGCAGCGGACCTGCTCACCCAGTGGGCTAGCGCCACGAAAGGCGGCGTCGTCGACCCGGCGGTCTTCTCGCAGGCGAGCGAGAGCGACACAGTCGCCGCCGGAAGCACTAACAACTACGCCTATGTCACGACCGCATTCTACGACTGGCAGTCGCTGAACGAGCCGAGCACCTCCAACATCCCGGTGGGAGACTCGAACCTTTGCCCGCCGACCTCGCAGCAGGCCGGATGGGGACAGATCGAGACAGGAGTCTACTGCTGGCCTGTGAAGAACAACAACGCTACCGGCGCAACCGAGATGATCTCATGGTTCGGATATGAGGACCCGACGACCGGCAAGAGAGTCACCCAGCCAGAATGGGCGATCGAAGCCGCTCTCGGTTCCGGATTCCCTGATACCCTCGAAGACCCCAACGTCATCGCGGGATACCAGGCATGGCTCGGAAGCCGCACCACCTCCGTTCTGAACATTGTGCAGCAGAACACGACAGCGATTGGAACTCCGTACGCTTGGAAGTCGCTGGCATTCGTGCCCTGGCTAGACACCATCTACCCTGTCCTAGGCTCAGTGGCGTCAGGGGTCCTCGGCGTAAGCGCAGGACTCACGACGATGCTGAACGTAGCCAACTCGCAGTACAACACGTACAACGGAACCTCCTCGACCTGATGCGCCTAGGTACAAGATACAGCAGGAATAGAAAAGAGCATCACGATGGCCGATACCCCAACGGGTCTCGCTCTCGTCCTGCCCCTTATTATTCTCGAGTTCGTCGTCGCTCTGTACCCGATGGGGTATTCTTTCTGGCTAAGCATCCATAACGCAGGTCTTATTGGAGGAATCCAACAGTACGTGGGCCTTGCGAACTACGCCAAGGTCTTCACGGACCCGTTCGTGGTCGACGCGACCATGGTCTCTCTGCGTTTCGTTGCTGAGGTCGTCGCGCTCGTCTTCTTCATCGGCATGGGCCTGGCCCTGCTGCTCAACGAGCCTCTGCCCGGACGTTCCTTCCTGAAGGTCATCATCATTATCCCCTGGGCGCTCTCGGAGTTCGCCATGGCCATCGCGGGAAGATTCTTCCTCGACTCGGGCTACGGCTTTCTCAACTCCATACTCCTCGACCTGCACCTCGAAAAGTACGGCTTTCTGTTCCTGGACCAGCAGAACTCGGTAGAATGGATGTCGATATTCTACGCGTGGAACTTCGCCCCAATTGGCGCGTTCTTCATCCTGTCCTCTCTCCAGACCATCCCTGAGGACCTGTACAAGGCCGCGAAGATGGACGGGGCATCGATATTCAGCAGGTTCCGGAAGGTCACGTTCCCGTACGTCCGGTACTCGGTCCTCATCACACTGGTCCTAGCCACCATCCAGGCGGCGGGATCGGTCGTCACCGCGTTCACCCTCACGGGCGGAGGTCCGGGTAACGCTTCTGAACCCATCACGCTCTACGCCTTCACCGTCTTCTTTGACGAGGGCAACTACGGCTACGGTTCAGCGATATCATGGCTCACCCTCGCGTGCATCGCCGTCGCGACCACAAGCTACTTCTTGCTACTGGCGAGGAGAAAGTAGATGGTATCGACCCGCAGAAAGTGCACGCTCTACTTCCTGGCTCTAGTGGCGGTGGTCTGGAGCATCTCGCCCGTCTACGAGATGTTCAGTGCCTCGTTCATGAATCCCAAGGAGCTCATATCGCACAACCTCTTCCCTCCGACCCCGAACATCAACAACTACCTGCGGCTTTTCGGGTTCATCACCACGACGGCGGGGGGACAGATCTTCGGCCTAACAGCGCAGGTCGACGAAGGACTGACGAACAGCGCGATCGTCGCTATCCTCGTCATGACGATCACGATGGCGGCCACCATCCCTGCAGGCTACGCCCTCGGAAGGCTGAGGCTCAGAGGAAGGACCGCCATGGTGGGGCTGCTGCTGGGGAGCAGGACGCTCCCTCCAGTCTCCGTAGCCCTGCCGTACTACTTCTACTTCACGGCCCTCCACATCAGGGGTACCATCATCGGTGTTACGATCATACAAATGAGCATCACCATCCCGCTCGTCGCATGGGTCCTGATGGGCTTCTTCAGCGCCCTGCCTAGGGACATAGAGATGTCAGCGAGGATGGACGGCTGCACCAGGTTCCAGGCCTTCAGGAGAGCCCTCCTCCCGCTCGCCGCCCCGGGTATCGCTGCGAGCGCCGTCATCGCCTTCCTCTTCTCCTGGAACGACTTCTTCTACAGCTGGCTCATTTCGAGCGGCAGTCCGGCGCAGACGTTCAACACCTCGCTCACGGCGTTCCTCGGTCAGGCATCCGGAAGCGCGCCCGACCCGACGATCTTCGCGGCGGCGGTCGTCGTCCAGGTCGTCGTGGCCATAGTGGTAGCCGGCATACTGCAGAAGTACATCACCAGCCTCAAGATCATCGATCCAGGGACCGTGGCTCAGTAAGTCCCAAGTGAGGGCCGTGGGCCTTCAGCAAGAAGATAGATAACGCCTACCGCCATCGGGTTTCCGCTCGGTCATGACCACTCCGCGAAGGACCGTCCTCCTTCTGGTCCTTTCAGCGGTCGCTGCGGTCTACAGCCTCCTTCCCATCTATAATCTGTTCAGCCTCTCGTTCATGGATGGCAGCCAGCTCGTCCGGCACTTTCTCTTCCCGCCCACTCCGAACTTGGGGAACTATCTCCGTCTCTTCGGTCTCCTGCCATTCCAGGAGGCCGCGCAGGTCAGGCAGGGTCTGGCTAACAGCGTCGTGGTGGCGCTGTCGGTCATGGCCGTCACCATGGCGGTGGCCGTCCCCGCGGGATACGCGCTGGGAAGGTTGCAGATGAAGGGGCGCGGCCTGATACTCGGCGTGATTATAGGGACGAGGATGCTCCCCCCCATTACGATACTGTTGCCCTACTACTTCTTCTTCAAAGCCATCCACCTTTGGGGGACGATTCCCGGGCTCGTCATCATCCAGATGAGCATCACCGTCCCGGTAGTTGCCTGGGTGCTCGTCGGCTTCTTCGGCGCCCTGCCTAGGGACATAGAGATGTCAGCGAGGATGGACGGCTGCACCAGGTTCCAGGCCTTCAGGAGAGCCCTCCTCCCGCTCGCCGCCCCGGGTATCGCTGCGAGCGCCGTCATCGCCTTCCTCTTCTCCTGGAACGACTACCTCTACAGCCTCATCCTTACGAGCGGGACACCCGCGATGACCCTGAACGCCTTCCTGTCCGACCTCGGCGGCACCATGCTCGCTGCAGGGGTCGTCATCCAGGTAGTCGTCGCGATAATCCTCGGAGGCTTCCTGCAAAGATACATCACGAAGCTGAAGATCGTAGACCCTGGCACGGTCAACCTCTAATCGAGGCCCGGTATCAGCGTCCTGGTTGCGCAGAGAGGCAGGCTAACCCCAGGGCTTCAGGACGGCCCGGGCCTTCACCTCTCCCTTCTTCAGCTCCTGCATCGCCTTGTTCACCTCGTCCAGGGGGTGGGTCTCCGTCACGGGAAGCATCTTGTGGCTCACGGCGAGAGAGATGACCTCCCTCATCACCTGTCTCGACCCCATCAGCGTACCGACGACCTTCTTCTCGTCGTAGAACGGAAAGTCGGGAACGCCTCCCCAGGCTCCCAGGACGATCGTGCCGTCCCGCTTCGTGGCCCTGACGGCCTGCATCGCCACGTCGCTCGAGGGTGCGAAGACTATGCTCGCGTCGACGCCGCCGAGCCTGTTCAGCTGGGCGACCGGGTCTTTCTTGGCGTCTACCGGCGTAGCCCCGAGCTCCTCCGAGAGGGCAAGGTGGAGGTCGCTCCTCGTGACCGCGTACACGTCCGAGCCGTACAGCTTCCCGTACTTTATCGCCATGTGCCCCACGCCTCCCACGCCGAACACCGCGAGCTTCTTCCCGGGACCCAGCGGGACCTTCTTTATCGCGCCGTAGGCCGTTACCCCCGGACAGAACAGCGGCGCCGCGTCGACAGGGTCGAGCTCCGCCGGCAGGGGATAGATGTGGCCGTCGTTCGCCAGGATGTACTGGGCGAACCCTCCGTCGACCGTCTCGCCGGTTATGTCCCTCTTCCAGCACAGCTGTTCCCTCCCGGTGAGGCAGTACTCGCAGCTCCCGCAGGAGGTCCACAGCGGAGAGACCCCTATCTTGTCGTCCTTCTTGACCGAGGTGACCCCCTCTCCGACCTCGGCAACCCTCCCGGCTATCTCGTGGCCCGGTATGATCGGATACTTCGCGGGCACCCCCATATGCACCCACTCGCCCTCGACCATGTGGAGGTTCGAGCGGCATATCCCAGCGGCCTCTATCTTGACGAGTATCTGGCCCCTCCTCGGCACGGGAAGCTCGACCTCCTCGACCTGGAGCGGTCTGGTTTCTATCTTCCCCACTTTGTGCAGTTGCGCTGCCTTCACCCGGGCTTCACGGCACGATCCCGGCGCGCAGATAGTTCAACTTTGCCGGTGAGCTGACAACCCTTTTAGAAAGGCCGCTCCTCCTCCTCGCGCTTGACCGACCAGGAGCACTGGACGGAGGTCCTCTACGAGCGCTACCCTGACCTGTACCTTCCAATCCTGGAGTCCAGGAAGGAAGCCGGCGCGGAGGAAGCCGCCGAGGTCTCCAAGCTGATCGAACGCTCGGGAGGCAGGAAGGGGAAGGTCCTCGACCTTGCTTGCGGGATAGGCAGGCACAGCGTCCCGCTGGCCAAGATGGGTTACGAGGTCGTCGGCTACGACCTCTCTTCCCTGTTCATCGACCGGGCGAAGTCATGGGCGTCGAGCCAGGGCCTCGACCAGGCCCGGCTCAGGTTCTACAGGGGGGACGTCCGGAGGGTGGCGGAGGAGCTCGACCGGCTCAGGGAGGGCGGCTTCGACGCGATAGTGAGCCTCTTCAGCTCGATAGGCGCCTACGGAGAGGCCGAGGACGAGCGGCTGCTGAAGGACCTCCTCAAGGCAGCGGCACCCGACTGCCTGCTGATACTGGAGACCCTCAACCGGGATTCCCTGCTGAGGAGGTTCCAGCCATTCAACATCCAGGCGATATCCCAGAACCTGCGGCTCATAGACATCGCGAAGTTCAACGCGGAAGAGTCGACCGTCGAAGACGACTGGCGCTTCTACAACGAGCTCCCCGACGGGACCCTGAAGCCCGAGCTCACCCTGCGCATCTCGGGCAGGGTCTACACGCTCCACGAGCTTCGCGAAATGACCACCGGGGCGGGATGGTCGTACGTCGCCGGCTTTGGGGGCCTGGTCTCCCCCGGCCCCGTAACCGCGGAGAGCCCGACCCTGGTCCTCGTGTGCCGGAAGGACTAGCCTTCCTGTGGCGACAGAAGTCGCCGGAGAAACACATATATCAGGTCACGCCCTCTGTCAGCGGCAGTTTGGTACGGGTTAAGTTCGATAGCGTATCAAAGGACTATGGGAACGTGACTGTCGTCGACAACTCGAGTTTCGAGGTGAAAGACCAGGAGTTCTTCATAATTCTAGGACCCTCAGGGTGCGGCAAGACGACGACGCTGAACATGATAGCTGGACTCGAGGAGCCGACCTCGGGGAACATCTACTTCGACGACCAACTCGTCAACACCATGGCACCTGAGAAGAGAGATGTCGCTATGGTCTTCCAGACCTTCGCGCTCTATCCCAACCTGACCGTCCACGACAACATTGCCTTCCCGCTGAAGCTCAGGAAGATGAAGAAGGAGCTTATCGAGGAGAAGGTCGCAGCCGTTGGCGTCAAGCTCAGGATCACACACCTCCTCGAGAAGAAGCCCTACCAGCTCAGCGGAGGGGAGCGCCAGAGGGTGGCCCTCGCGAGGGCTATAGTCCGCGAGCCCAGGCTTTTCCTGCTCGACGAGCCGCTCTCGAACATCGACGCGAAGCTCAGGGTGCACATGCGCGCGGAGCTCATCGCCCTGCAGAGGGAGCTCAAGATTACCACGATATACGTCACGCACGACCAGGTCGAGGCCATGACGATGGCCGACCGGGTCATGGTCATGAACCATGCGAAGATATCCCAGATAGGCAAGCCTCTTGAGGTCTTCCACAAGCCCGCCAACCTGTTCGTGGCGGGTTTCATGGGCACCCCCCCGATGAACTTCTTCAACGCGGAGCTCAAGAACGTCAACAGCCACCAGGTGGTCGCGAACGAATTCTTCACGATAAACGTGGACAAAGCCATGGGCGACAGGATCTCCAAGAGCACCACAGGCGGGGAGCTCATCGTCGGAGTCCGCCCGCAGAACATGCAGCAGGTCACTGCGAGCGGGGACGCAGTGTTCGAAGGAGAAGTATACGCCGTAGAGCCGCTCGGAATCGAGACGCAGGTCGATGTCAAGCTCGGGGACTCGATCTACAAGTTCGTGGGTCCCGCCGAGTACAAGTCCAAGATGGGCGACAAGATCAAGGTCAAGATCGACACCTCGAACATGCACCTGTTCGACAGAAAGTCCGAGATCGCGCTAATCTAGAGCCTGGGCTTCACTTCAGTCCAGCTCGACCGGCCTGCCGTCGGCCATCGAACTCTCGCACGCCCGCGCCACCCGCAGGGCCTCCCGCGACTCCTCCGGTCTGATTATCTCTGGCTGCTTTCCCGAGGCGACGCAGCGAGCAAAGTATTCTATCTCCTGCCTCAGCGTCCCGCCGAGCTCGCCCCGTACGACGGGGATGAGCGTGGTGTCGGGCGTCCTGTACCCTTTGTCGTCCGAGACGAAGAGGCCCTGCTCGGACATGTCGATGATGGTGAAGCTCTTCTCCCCCAGCACCTCCATACGCGCGCCCACGAACGCGGGCACGCTGTCCGGCAGCGAGAACGAGTTGTAGACGACGGCGAACGACCCGTCCTCGAACTCCAGCGTCGAGGTCGTGTTGTCAGGATGCTTGAAGTCGAGGATCCTCGAGGACCTGCAGTACGCGCGCCTCACCTTCGACCTCTTGTACCAGAGTATGATGTCGATGTCGTGTATCCCCAGCTGCATTACTGGGGTCGACCGACTCAAGAAGGTCGGGGCCTGCGCCCTGTTGACGGACCTCCTTGCAAAGATCGAGGCTATCTTCCCAAAACCCCCCGATTCGATGGACTCCTTCACCATGGCGTACCTCGTGTCCCAGCGGAGGATGTGCCCCACCATCAGGATGGTCTTGTTCGTCTCGGACGCCCGGATCATAGCGTCCGCGTCTTCCAGGTTCGTCGCCATCGGCTTCTCGACGAGTACGTGGATGCCCTTCGACGAGGCCTGCACGACCGGCTCCCGGTGAGCGGGTTCGGGCGTGACGACGTGGACGGCGTCGAGCCTCTCGTTCGCGAGCATCTCTGAGAAGCTCGTGTAGGACCTGCTCACTCCGTACCTCGCCGCGAGCGCCTTTAGCCGGTCCTGACCCGTGTCGCACACCGCCACGACTTCCACTCCAGCAGTCCCCTTCAGGACCTGGAGATGCTTCTCGCCCCACGTGCCCAGGCCGATGACCCCGACCTTGAGTGGCCCGCCCATATCCTCGGCCCGGCGGTCCCCGGCTTTTAGTCTATGCGGGTCGGCTCGCGCACCTAGGGGCCACGTTGATATTCCGGACCCGTCACCCGAGCGTGTCGTAGAATGACTCCTCCCATGGCTTCCTGTCTCTCGTGCGGCTGCCTCGAGAGCTCGTGCCAACCCTGCAGGACGGTCGACTCGTGTGCGAACTGCGCCGCTGGCTGCTGCTGCCCGTCCGGTCACGCGTCCTGGAGGATGCGGCGGATAGACAGGGCGATATCGCTCGAGTACTTCAGCTCGCTCTGGATGGTCGTCGAGGTCCTCGGCGCCATGGTGGTCGGCCTCCTCTCGGGCAGCCTCGCGCTGCTCGCCTTTGGCGGGGACAGTGTGGCCGAGCTCATCTCGGCGTTCGTCGTCTTTAGTCACCTCAGAGAAGACGCGACCGGCTCCAGGGCCCTCGGCAGGCGCGCCGCGCTGGCCACGACCGTCCTCCTCTTCGCGATAATCCCCACGGTGGGACTCGGCGCCGTATACTCGTACACCTCCGGGCTGAGGCCGTCACCCTCCGTCCTCGGGATAGCCGTGGCGGTCGGAGCGGTCGCGATCATGCCCTACCTCTGGCTCGAGAAGCGAAAGATAGGCAGAGAGACCAGGTGCCTTCCCCTTTCCATCGACGCCGTGGAATCTGCCACCTGTTTCTTCATGGCAGTGGCCCTTCTGGGCGGGCTGCTCGCCGAGTACTTCCTCGGTCTCTGGTGGGCCGACTACGTAGCCACTGGCGCCATCCTCGTCTTCGTCGCGAGAGAGGCGGTAGAGGCGTACGGCGAGATGAAGGAAGAGCCCTGACTACCAGGTCTCTTTCATGAACCGCCGCACTTCGGCCGGCGGATGGTAGTCTGGGTCTCTCATCTCCGCGGTCACCCTCTGCCCGCCCGGTCCAGGGTGCTTCTTCCTCTTGGGGATGTACTT
Source organism: archaeon (assembly GCA_021791695.1). Taxonomy (GTDB): domain Archaea; phylum Thermoproteota; class Nitrososphaeria; order Nitrososphaerales; family Gagatemarchaeaceae; genus Gagatemarchaeum. Next base: position 59,544 of record JAJYWC010000005.1, read on the forward strand.
CGGCCGCGAGAATATGCCATCGACCCTGATGACCGTGTTGGCGACCTCTGTCGCCGTCTTCAGTACCTGCGCCTTGACGGCGTAGACGTCGAGCACTCCGCTTCCCTGCATGTCGGCCAGCTGCAGCCTGGCCGAGTCCACCCCGAACCACCTTGACCCGTTTGCGTGCTCGGCGCGGATCTTGATCATCGCATCCAGCGGCTTCAGGCCGCAGCTCTGCGCGAGCATCGTGGGTATCGACTCGAGGGCCTCAGCGTATCTCATCGCGGCAAGCTGCCTCTTTCCGTGCAGGGTGCGCGCCCACGCCTTGAGCCTGTGGGCCAGCTCCGCCTCGAGCGCTCCGCCTCCGGGGAAGACGGCCTTCTCCCTGGCGGCCCTGTCTACGCTGTTTATCGCGCTCTTGACAGCCAGTCCCGCAGTCTCGACGACGTTCTGCGAGCTGCCCCTGATGAGTATCGAGACCGCCTTCGGGTCCTTGCACCCTTCAAAGAATATCCAGTTGTCACCCTCCAGGTTCTTGACGTAGATGTGCTCGGCGTAGCCCAGGTCGTCCTTCGTGATGTTGACTGTCTCGGCGATTATGTTGCCTCCCGTCGCCTTGGCCAGCCTCTTGATGTCGGCGTCGAGCGCCCTCCTGATCGCCAGAATCCCGAGCCTTCCCAGCCCCACCTGGACGTAGTCGTCGTACGTCTTGGACGAGACTATCACGTTGCAGCCGGTGTCGAGGACGAGCTGGATCTTGTCCATCAGCATCTTCCTCTCCTCGTCCTTGAAGGCCTTCATCTGCTCGGGGCTCTTGATCTGGATCTCGGGCTTGAAGAGCGGCGACATGAGGGCCATACGAATCTGGAGCTCCTCGCCGATGAACGCGATCTTAGCGTCCCTCACGTCGTACGGCATCCAGTACCTGGTGGGCTCTCTCCAGAGTCCTATCCCGTTGATGAGCTTCGAGTCCCGGAGCGTGCCGCCCGTCTTCTTTATCACGTCTATCTGGTCCGGGTCGACGAAAACCCCCCTGCCGTCGTACGCCTTCACCTTTCCCACAGCGTCTGCCACCATGGGAGCGAGGAACGCGGCGTCTTCAGGAGGGACCTTCGTCTCGAGGCAGCTCCGGGCGACCTTCAGCACGCTCTCCCTGTCCTCGATGTCAAACTCCTGAGCCAGCTCCTTCATGATCTCCAGCGCCTTGTCGCCCGCGAGCGCGTATCCCTCCGCGATCACCGATGGGTGGACCTCGACGCGCATCAGCTGCTCCGCCCTCCTGAGCAGGGCTCCCGAGAGTACCATGGCGGTGATGGTCCCGTCGCCCACCGAGTAGTGCAGGGCCTTGCCGGCTTCTCGCATCACCTTCGCCGCAGGGTGTTCTATCTCGAGCCTGTTGAGCGCCTCCCACCCGTCCTTGGTCACCAGGACGGGCGTCACGAAATTGTCCGACTTGTACATCGCCTTGTAGCGACCCCTCGGCCCCAGCGCAGAACCGATGTAGGAGACAACGATGAGCGCCGCCTCAAGGCCGTTCCTCTGGGTCTTGGCGATCGCTTCAGACTTACCCGACCTTCTTCTACCGGACGCACTCCCCGACTTTGTAGCGCCGGAACGGACCTTGGGCATCCTTGTTAGCTGCGCCGCTCGGCGGTGGCGGCGATATAAACCTAAGCCCGACCGACGGCGCCCGGGCATCGTTTATCAGGCGATCGGCGTGTGGCGCGTCCGTGAACCGCGACCCATCCCCGGTCAGGGCAGAGATCCTCAGGGATATCAGCAGGGAGGAGGTGACCCGGCTAACCTCCGAACTAGTCAAGATACCGACTGTGAACCCTCCCGGCGAAGAGCGACGCATATGCGAGTTCATCGCCTCGTGGCTGGAGAAGAGGGGGGTCGCTGCGGAACTGCTAGAGGAGGTCGAGGGCCGGACGAACGTCCAGGCCGTGGTGCAGGGCGAACTCCCCGGGGGCAGGACGCTGGTGCTGAACGGCCACACGGACGTGGTCCCCGTCGGCAACGGATGGACGAAGGACCCGTTTGGCGGGCGGGTCGAGAAGGGGAGGGTCTACGGCAGAGGAGCGGCTGACATGAAGGGGGGAGTAGCCTCCACGATGGTCGCCGCGGCCGCTCTACACAGACACAGAAAGAGCCTGCGGGGCAGGCTGGTGCTGCAGGCGGTCGCCGACGAGGAGGTGGGAGGGCAGATAGGGACGGGATACCTGGTCCGTCGCGGCCTGAGGGGGGACCTGGCGATCGTGGCCGAACCGACGGGCCTGGAGGTCTGCGTCTCCCACAAGGGAGTCGTCAGGTTCGAGGTCACGACACTCGGCAAGTCCGCGCACTCCAGCGTCCCCTGGGAGGGCAGGAGCGCTGTGCTCGACATGAACGTAATCGTGGACGCGCTCAGGGCCTACGGGGAGAGGCTGGCGAAGGGAAGGAAGCACCCCCTGCTAGGAGCGCCGACGGTCAACGTGGGCGTGATCCAGGGCGGGGTCGCGGTGAACTTCGTCCCGGACAAGTGCAGGATAGTAGCCGAGAGGCGGGTCGTCCCTCCGGAGACGGTCGAGGAGGCCTCCCGCCAGGTACAGAAGGTGGTCGAGGACGCCGCGAAGAAGGCGGGCGCTAGGTACGAGATGAGATTCAACAGCAGGTCCAAGACCTCCGACGCGGGAGGGGAGAAGGCTAAGGTCGGGGTCGTGCTGAAGGCGGCGAGCGAGGTCATCGGAAGGCCTGCGAAGGCGAAGGGGTTCCTGGCGACGTGCGACGCCAGGTTCCTCAGCAACGACGCCAAGATTCCCTCGCTCGTCTTCGGTCCCGGGAGTCTGCCGAAGGTGCACGCCCCTGACGAGTACGTCGAGACGAAGGAACTGGAGCAGGCGGCGAGGGTCTTCGCGCTCTCATTCATGTACCTCCAGCGCGTCCGGCCAGAAAACGAAATATAGCTAATGGATTCTCCGGCGGTCGATGCTCGCAGCAAGAATCGTGAAGCCCGGAGTAGGTTTTGAGATTGACGACGTCGAGGTCCCGAAGGTTGGGGCGCAGGATGTCCTGGTCGAGATAAAGGCCGCAGGCGTCTGTGGCACAGACCTTCACTACAGCAGGGGAGAGTACCTCCCGCCTCTTCCCAGGACGTTCGGTCACGAGGGCGCGGGCGTCGTGAAGGAAGTAGGCAGCGGCGTCACTGGCGTCAAGGTCGGGGACCGCGTCGCGATACACTACGTCATATCGTGCGGGGTCTGCAAGCACTGCATGATGGGCAACGACAACAGGTGCAGGCAGAGGGTCTCTATAGGCCACGATGTCGACGGCTTCTTCGCCGAGTACGTCAGGGTCCCAGCGAGAAACGTCCTGAAGATAGCCGACAACGTGCCGTTCGAGTGGGCAGCCCTGACGGGCTGTGCCGTATCCACCGCCTATCACGCCGTCACGATATCGGGTCTCAGGCGCGGGGACACCGCGATCGTCTTCGGTGCCGGCGGCGTGGGGCTCCACGCGGCGATGTGGGCGAGGTACTTCGGGGCGGGCAAGGTCATCTCCGTCGACCTCGTGGACTCCAAGCTCGAGGCCGCCAGGAAGTACGGCGCAGACGTCACGATAAACCCCTCGAGGCAGGACGTGCTCGAGATAGTCAAGAACGAGACCGACGGATGGGGAGTCGACGCGGCCATCGAGTGCTCTGGCTCCCATGCTGCGATGGAGCAGGCCATCAAGGCGGCGAAGGGGAAGAACGCCTACGAGACGGGTTCGATAGTCAGCGTGGGCCTGCAGCTCAAGCCGTTCGAGGCCAACTTCATGGGGCTCCGTGAGGGGCGTCTGATGGTCTCCGGAGACCACAACCGGAAGGAGCTCGCCGAGATACTCGACCTCGAGGCATCAGGGCGTGTCGAACTGTCCCAGTCCGTCACCAAGCACATCTCGCTGGGCGGGATCAACGACGCGGTCAACATGCTCGCGACCCACCAGCCGGGCGTCGAGAGGACCGTCATCGACAGGATGTCCCGCTGAGCCGGCTACCTCTTCGTCTTGAAGTAGGGGATTATCTCCTTCCGGAAGACCTCGATGGTCTTCCGCGGGTCCGGGCTCATGTCAGCGAACACGAAGGCGTCGGTCCCGATCTTCCTGTACCTGTCGATTACCTCTATCATCTCCGCCCCCTTCTCGCAGAGATAGTAGTGCTCGTAGATCCAGTCGTCCGGGACGTCCTTCCCGGAGTTCTCTATCGCGCGCGGGTCAGCCTTGGAGAAGTTCTCTATCTTCGCCGCGCCGATGTTCCATCTCCTGATGTTGCGGACGGCGCCCTTCAGGTCGACGAGCCCGCCGCCTATCACAGCGACCTTCTCCATCTTCGACCTGTCCTTGTGCGCCTTCTCGGCTCCCCTCTCGAAGGCCGGGAAGGTCACGTCCCTGCACGCCTCGACCTGGTTCAGAGTGTAGAGGTGGTCTCCGTGGCGCCCGGCTATCTCTGCAGCCTTCTCCCCTATCGCCGAGAAGTAGACCTGGACCCTAGTCTTCGGCTTGACGTAGAGGAAGGCGTCCTTCATCGGGAAGTACCTGCCCTCGAAGTCGAAGTACCTCTTCGAGGTCCAGAGCCGCCTCATCAGCTCCAGCCCCTCGACGAGCCTGTCGATCCTCTCGCGCCAGGGGGGCCACCTCCCCATGAAGGGTATCTCGTTGACGGCTTCTCCGGAGCCGACGCCGACCCTGAACCTCCCCGGCCACGTGGCGTCCAGCGTCCCCACGGCCTGCGCCACGATCGCAGGGTGGTATCTGCCGCCGATTGGCGTGGTCACGCTCGAACAGACCGGGATCCTCCTGGTCCGCTCTGCGGCGGCGGCCATCGCGGTCCAGACGTAGAAAGCGTACTTGAACGAATGCTGCCACGGAAGGAAGTGGTCCCCGAACCACGCTCCTTCGAACCCCGCCTTCTCGGCGAGCACTACGTTCTTCATGGTGTAGTCCGGGTCCATCCACGAAGAGACCTCGGCCTCGACCCGTATCCTCTGGTTTCTCAACTAGGTCCTCGGGAGCCTTTCGGTCCCTTCAGGTCATTTAAGGGACGCGGTCCGGGTCAGCCGACGAGCAGGATGTAGAGCCCGACCGCCGCGATGACAGCGCCCACCAGCGCGTCGTTGTACTTCGGGGGTATCCTCTCGAACATCCTGGCGAGCCCAGCCGTACCCAGGACGAGGAAGAGGAGCAGCGCCGTTATCGAGGCGACCCCGAAGACAAGCGCCGTCGCGAACGCAAAGCGCAGCCCGACGGGGAGCGCCAGCAGGAAGATGGGCAGAATCGCCAGGTCGGGTGAAAGTGCGGCGCCCAGCACGGCGAAGTATCCGAAGCGCTTCCCGAACTCGCCCTCTCCCTTCTGGAGCTTGTCCTCGGTCTCTCTCTCGTAGTCCTCCCGCGGTCTCCCGAGCAGCTCGTGGACAGCGTAGCCTCCTCCGCCGACGAGCATAACCAGGCCGATCGCCTCGGTGATGTAGACCGAGACCTCCTTCGAGAACAGGAAGCCTAGGCCCAGGATGAGGAATCCCAGGAAGACGGAGAGCCCCACGTGGCCCAGGGCTGTGACCGTCCCGACCCCCATAAGACGCGTCCTGCTCCACTTCTCCGTCCTCCCGAGTATGATGAGGGTCGCCCAGTGGTCGGGCGCGGACATGTGCAGGATGCCGACCGCCGCTGCGGCCAGAAGCAGGGCTGCCTCGGAGATCAAGCCCGCCCGGTCCTCGGGAGGCGCGGCGCTGCGAGTTCAGTCACATCCCACCCTTCCCAATCTCCCGCAGATAAACGCCGCACCGCTTCGCTTTAGTCGTGGTCCTGCGCACGCACCGGCGACAGACATGGTAACCATCGGCTACATGACGGACCTCGGAACCGCACCCCCGGCGAGGTCAATGGACTACGCGGTGCTCGCTGAGCAGTCGGGCTTCCAGATGCTCGGGGCCTCCGACCACTTCTACCCGTGGACGCACACGGGGAAGGGCTGCGCGTTCGCATGGGTCTGGCTCTCCGCGGTCGCGGCCAGGACGGGGACATCCCCCGTGGGCACGGTCGTCACGGCCCCCATCCTGAGGTACAACCCGACGATAATCGCGCAGGCCTTTGCGACGATGGAGCAGATGTTCCCGCGGAGGGTCTTCCTGGGCCTCGGAGCCGGCGAGGCCATCAACGAGGTCCCTGCCGGGTGCGAGTGGCCTTCGCCCGCAGAGAGGGTGAAGCGCCTCGAGGAGGCCATGATAATCATAAAGAGCCTGTGGACCAAGGACGAGACTACGTTCAACGGGGAGTTCTTCAAGCTGAAGAAGACGCGCCTGTATTCGAAGCCGATAGGCCACATCCCGATGCTCCTCGCGGCGGGCAAGCCCAAGACGCTCGAGCTCGCGGGCAAGTACGCCGACGGGCTCATCGCCGTGCCGCAGCTCACCGGGCCGGACACGATCTCTCTCTTCGAGGGTGCCGCCCGCAGGGCCGGGCGCGACCCTTCGAAGCTGGTGAGGCACCTCAACTTCGGCGTTTCGTTCGACGCCGACTACGACAGGGCGATGACCGCCTGCAGGCAGGAGGCTGCCACGCTCCTCCCGTTCCTCTTCCAGTACACCGTCGCCGACCCCAAGGAGGTCGAGAGCTACAGCCACTTCATCGACCCGAAGGAGCTCGCCAAGAACTGGCTCATCACGACCGACCCGGAGGACTGCATCAAGAACATCGAGAAGTACGCGAAGCTGGGCTATACCCACTATCACGTGCAGAGCATCAGCCCCGACGAGCAGGGTTTCATCGCGATGATGGGCAAGAAGGTAATTCCGCACTTCAGCGGAGCGCCGGGATAGACGCTCGGAGACTACTCCGGCGGAATCTCTGCGAACGCTTT
>JAJYWC010000073.1 GCA_021791695.1 archaeon
TTCGCCGCGACGTGCAGGTCGGCGCCGTCGTCGATCAGCACGGAGGGCTTCTGGTTGAGGACCTGTTCGATACACCAGTCGTACTCCTTCGCGGTCTCTCCCCTCCAGGCCCAGACCTCGGCCTTCTTTGCCAGGTACGCGGCGATGTCGTCCTGGGTGGAGAGAGGGTTGGCGGCGGCGAGCTTGACGTCGGCGCCTGCTCTCACGAGGGAGTCTATCAGCACCGACGTCTCTTTGGTGACGTGGAGACACACCCCCACGACCACCCCCTTCAGCGGCTTGGACCGGGCGTACTTCGTGGCCAGCTTGTCGAGGGCCCCCATGTGGTTCTTGGCCCATACGAAGTTCTTCTCGCCCTCCTCAGCCAGTTTCGGATTGGCTATCTTCAATTCCTGGTTCGGGCTCGGCTCAATAGCCGCTAATTAAAACGATTACCTGCCTGCGATGGCGAGCTCGAGGAGGCTTCTCAGACGGGGGCGCGCCTTCTCCATCACGCGCAGAACCTCATCGTGCGAGACCTTCTCCTGGATCCCGGCGGCCCAGTTGGTTGCAACGACCACCGAGGCGTATCTCAGGCCCAGCTCCCTCGAGAGGATCGCTTCGGGAGCTCCGGTCATCCCGACCACGTCGCCTCCGAGGAGCCCGAACATCCGTATCTCCGCAGCCGTCTCGTACCGCGGCCCGTCCACGCAGACGTATACGAGGCCAGGTTTCACGCTTATGCCGAGACTACGGGCTGCCCCGCTCAGCATCTCCCGCAGAGCGGCGTCGTACGGGTAGGTCATGTCGACGTGGGTGGGGGTCTTCTCGAAGAAGGTCAGGTGTCGCTTCGAAAGGTCGATGAACTGGTCGAGAAGGCCCAGCTCGCCGACCCCGACCTTCTTGCTTATCGAGCCGACCGCGCTCGTCGCGATGACGTCTCTCACTCCGATGACCTTCATCGCCTGGACGTTGGCCTTGAAGTTGACTCTGTGTGGCGGGACGGAGTGCTCCCTCCCGTGGCGGGGTATGACGACGAAGCCTTTGCCCCCCGAGGTGCACGCGTACACTTTTACCACGCCGTAGTCCGTCTTGACCAGCCTCTCTGTGGAGCTCCCGAATAGCTCCTCCATCCCCGAACCGGTGATGACGCCGACCTTGGCCCTCCCGGCGGGCAAGACCCTACTCCTCCTCTGTGGCGTACTTGACTATCGAGAAGACGTCGTACTTGGACAGCTTCTCCCTCCCGTGCAGGAAGGAGAGTTCGACCACGAAAGCGATGCCGGCCACCGTACCGCCGAGCGCCTCGACCATCTTCACGACGGCGAGGGCGGTGCCTGCGGTTGCCATCAGGTCGTCGACGACCAGGACGTGCTCGCCGGGGCGCACAGAGTCCCTGTGCATCTCGAGCCCGTCTATGCGGTATTCGAGCTGGTACTGTTCGGTGATCTTGTCGAAGGGTAGCTTGCCCAGCTTCCGGGCGGGGATAAACCCCACGCCGAACCTTTCGGCGAGCAGGGCCCCGAAGACGAAGCCGCGGGCCTCTATCCCCAGCACCTTGTCGACCCTCTTGGCCTCGTAGTGCTGGTAGATCGCGTCGACGGTGAGCTTCAGGAGGGCCTGGTCCTTCCACAGAGTGGTGATGTCCCTGAACACGATGCCCCTCTTTGGGAAGTCGGGGATGCGCCGTATCGCCTGGCGGACCCGGTCCGAGACCGGCTCGACCATCAGGCCTTCAGCCTCGCGTGCTCAAGCGCAGTCCCGCAGGGACAAGACCTCTTCTCTGGCGTGCGCGCGACCATCTCTGTGATGAGCGCGCGGAGGTTCTCTATGTTCTCGTTGAAAATCTTGATGACCGCCTCGTGGGAGACGGGCTTCACGGCGGGGTCGCCCTCCAGTCCCGAGTCGTAGTCGGTCACGAGGGATATGTTGGCGTAGCACATCTCCAGCTCCCTCGCGAGCACCGCCTCGGGGTACTGCGTCATGTTGATGACGTCCCAGCCCTGTTTCCTGAAGAACCTGCTCTCCGAGCGGGTCGAGAAGCGAGGTCCCTGGATGACGACGACCGTACCGCCGTCGTGGAACGGCAGCCTGAGCTTCCCCGCCGCTTCCTTTGCTATCTTCCTCAGCTCAGGGCAGTACGGGTCGGCAGTGCTGATATGGGTCGTCACGGGCCCGTCATAGAACGTATCCCGTCTGCCGGTGGTGAAGTTTACGAACTGGTCACATATCACGAGGTCGCCGGGCTTCAGCTCGGGCTTCAGGCTCCCTACAGCGCAGGGTCCGATTATCCTTTCGACTCCAACTTCCTTGAAAGCCGAGATGTTGGCCCTGTACGGCAGGACGTGCGGAGGGAACTCGTGGTGCTCGCCGTGCCTGGGGATGAACGCGACCTTCTTCCCTCCGATTTTCGAGAGCTTGAGAGGCGCGCTCGGCGCGCCGTACGGCGTATCGACAGAGAGTTCCTCGTACTTCTTGAGGAAACGATAGAAACCGGACCCGCCGAATACCCCTATGGTTGCCCGCTTCACATTTCGGCCATCCGCCAGCAGTGCTTAAAATCTTTGGAGAAGCCCGCGTGGCCCGTCGACCGGAACCCATTTCAACGCCCTGCATAGAATCCGGATGCAGGGCAAGTGAATCAGGGCTAGGAAGACCGGGGGCATGTCTCGTACCTTGCCGGAATCTTCCCGTTCTCCAGCCGTCCAAAGAAGCGCTAGACGTTTCATGTCTCCCTGTCCAGGAACCTCAGCCTCCGCCACGCGGCGACCCATCCGGAACTCTGGGGCATCTTTGCGTCTGAATCACGGGCGCTTCATGAAAGCCACCTTGATGTACCCGCCCCTCTGCAGTATGGTCCTTTCGTATCCATTGAAGTCCATGGCTTCGGCGTCGCGGAGGGGGAGGCTGTGGCCGCGGGTCAGCCAACTCCTGAAGATGGGCTGGTCTTCCCTGCTCAGCTCGTAGATGACGAAGGTTCCTCCTC
>JAJYWC010000074.1 GCA_021791695.1 archaeon
GCTCATGCCGTACATCTCCTTTTGGAGGTCAAGCTTCGCCAGTTCCTCTGACCATACTGAGCGCGCCTTCCGGGGCATCGAGCTCGATTCACCCGTCGCTCTGAAACTCGTTCGGGGTAGGCTACCGTATGGCTAATTCGCCGATGGCAATCTTCGGTACCGGGAAACTGCAAAAATACGGGGGGCGTACTTGCTTCAGGCGAGTTGCCGCCGAAGCTCGAGGTCAGCGAAGAGACGCGCGCCGGACTCAACCGGTACGCCTCTGCGATGAAACAAAGGCTGGGAAGACGGGTCACCTTCGACGAGGTGATCCGGGAGCTCCTGGAGGCGGCCCGGGAATCTCCGCAGGCCGTGAATGTGGAGAGACGCAGGGGATGGCGCAAGGGTAAATGGAAGGGATGATTCGGTGTCATCGGGACCCGGACGCTGAGGTACGTTGCGTCCTCCCGCTCAAGGCGATGCAGTAGTCGTGCACGAGACGAACGACCCTTCGAGCAAGACCAACAGGTCACTGCCGCTGACGGTGATGTTACCCGTAGGGTTCCCGAAGCCCCAACCGACAGCGTCATTTTCACCGTCTTTTGCGGGCGACCGGGAGTTTCGGCGTCGTTGTGGTCGCCTGAAGGAACGCTTTATGCTGTGTATCTGTCGTCGCGCCTCTGCAGTCAAGCTTTAGACCTCCCTCTGATGTTCAGAAACGCATGATAGAGGTCGACTGTACCGAGCTCTCGAACGACGAGAAACTCGCTCTGGCCTCCGAGATTTCTGACTGGCTCGAGGGAAGAGCACTTGCCCTAGTAAAGATGGGCGGTATAGTGCTCGACCAGCTGACAGACGAGAAGCTTGATGTCGAAGCTCTGCGGCCCATAGTCAGCGACTTCGTATCGCGAAGAAAGGATTCAGAGCACTACTCCTTCGAGGTGAAGGGGCAGAAAATCACCGTGCACTCTCCTGACCCGATAGCAGCGTCGAAGAGGAAGGAGGAGAGCACGCTCCCGCCTAACCTGAAGCAATGTCCGTACTGCTCGTTCATCACCCAGTATGAGGAAGAGTACACAGTGCACGTGAGAAGCCACCTGTTCGGGGTTTAGGCCAGAAGCGCCGACTGTGCGGCTCGACTGGTTCGCGGCGCGGGCCCTCTAGTGAAATCAGATAGGGTTAATCACGCCTTCCCGAGGTAATATCATGTCCGACTCCTGATAAATGGCCACCCGCAAAGCTGCTGCGAGTCCCGTGTGTGACCGGCGGCCCAAACTTTACTGAGGTCGAACATGCTTTTTTTCTCAGCTTGGCTGTCTCCGTTCTGGGAACGCATGGCTTCTCGGGCTGACCCATGCATCAGGCTTGCGGGTTCGCGGCCGCTATCTCGGAGAGCTTGTCCGAAGTGAGCCTGTAGATGCACCATTCGTCGAGACGGGTGCCCCCCAGACTTTCGTAGAATTCCATCGCGCTATTGTTCCACGTCAGCACGGCCCACTCCATCCTTCCGCAGTCATGGGCCACAGCCTCTCTGACGCAGCGCATGAAGAGGGCCCGACCGACACCCTTGCGCCTGTACGCTTCGAGGACGAATATGTCTTCGAGGTACAGGGTCGGCCGGCCGAGGAACGTGGAGTATGTATAGAAGTAGACCGCGTAGCCGACGTGCTTCCCCTGGTAGAGCGCGACGAAGAGACTGGCCTTCTTCTTGAGGAACACATCGCTGATGATCCTTCTCTTGGCCTCCGGCCCTGGAGGTTGCAGGTTCTCGTAGGCGGCAAGGGAGTCTATCAGCCCGAGGAAGCTCTTCGAGTCCTTCCTGGTGCCTCTCCTTATCACCAGACCTCTTGATGGGGAGGGCAATCGTCGTGGACGCTCTATGTGGTGACTACGGGAGATAAAAGGAGGTTTGAGGCCTTTCCCTCATCTCCAGAGACCGAGGCAACAAGAACTAGTCGTAGTCATCCAAACGCATGCCGTCTTGCGCTTCAGGTCGCGGATAAAGATCATGAGTGTCAATCCATATGTGTTGGTCGACGCCGAAAAAGTCTCCGGACTCAAGCAGGGCTGGCGCCGGCCGATACCGGCGCGTTTCCAGGTCAACGGAGGGCGAGAAGGGACTTCGTCAGTCTCATGCCTGTTGGCGATGGAACGATCCGTCTGTACCTGAACATTTCTCTGGACTTACAGTTCGATGCCGAATACAGGAACGGTCAGTTGCATCCGATGCCAACATGATTCGGCGAAGAGTTGGACCAGAATCCGCTCGCGAAATGCGATTGGGAACATCTCACTCCTAGCACGCAGAAGGAGATTCTGCGCTATTTTGTCAGGCTGAAGTCGCAGGGGGCCAAGGAACGCAACTTGTGAAGATCTCTGAATGTTCTCGCGGGCGAGCATGTGCGCTTCATTGGTAGGCTGTGGGGAGACGGTTGCTGAGCCCAATGCAGTGAGTTGGGGCTCTGCCGAGAATTATCTAGCCTCACAAGCGGAGTAGGCCGCTTGAGATGTCGAACTCTATCCAGAGACGCACCCCTGCACCTGAAGGTCTGGACAGGGGCCATCATGGTCCTCAGTCCCCTCAGGTCTGGCTGCCCTTCTGCAGACCTTCAGGATGGACCACAGGCCTGAAACAACGGAGAAAGAAGACTACCCACGGCTTTCTTACGATTGTTCAGCCAACTTCTGGACAAACTCTCTGGAGAGTGAACACGTCTGCTCGATCGACAGAGCTGACACGCATTTGTCAAGGTGGGGAAAGCTCTTCACGGCCGCCTGGAGTTCGAACCGATCTGCCCCCGTTATAACAATCCATGAGTTCTCCGGGTTTGGAGTCCGCCCATACATGTTTGCGAGAGCGATGAACCTGCTCTTCACCGCACGCGAATAGGTTTCATTCTCAATCAGCGCCACGAGCCCGATACCCGCCTGA
>JAJYWC010000037.1 GCA_021791695.1 archaeon
GCGCATCGATGGATGGACTGGTCAACGCATGAAGATAGTGATGAAGTTCGGCGGCAGCTCGGTCGCCGACGGCAGGAGGATAAGAGAGGTAGCGAAGCTCTCCGCAAAGTTCGCGCCCGACTACCGCATGGTCCTGGTTTGCTCGGCGATGGACGGCGTGACCGACGACCTTTTGGCACTGACAGAGGACGCCCGCTCCGGCGCCGAGAGACCCGTCAGGGAGAGATTAAGGGCCCTGAAGGAGAGACACAGCGAGGCCCTGTCTATCTCTGTAGGCTCTTCCACCATCAGGGGAAAGGTCCAGCAACAGCTCTCGGAGACCTTCGGCGAGCTCGAGAAGCTCGCGTTGAGCAGCACGATTCTCAAAGAGATAACACCGCGGTCGCGCGACAGCATTCTCTCGGCCGGGGAGAGGCTCTCCAACCCGCTGGTGTGGGGTGCGCTGCTCGAGCGCGGTCTCAAGGCCCGGTACATGACCGGAGGAGACGCGGGGATCATGACCGACAACCACTTCGGCGACGCCGCGCCCCTCATGGAGGTCACTTCGTTCCAGGTCAAAGAGACTCTGACCCCTATGCTGGAGAGCGGGGTCATGCCGGTCGTGACAGGGTACATCGGGAAGACACAGGAAGGCGACATCACGACGTTCGGCAGGGGAGGCTCGGACCTCACGGCGACGGTCATCGCAGCGTCGCTTGACGCGGACGAGGTCTGGATATGGAGCGATGTCGACGGCTTGATGACGGCAGACCCGAAGATCGTGAAAGAAGCGCAGGTACTCAGCGAGGTCTCCTACGCAGAGGCGGGGGAGATGGCGGTGTTCGGGGCCAAGGCCCTCCACCCGCGCACGCTGGAGCCCGTGGCGTCGAAGGGGATCCCCGTGCGTTTCAAGAACACCTTCAAGCCCGACCTTCCCGGTACGGTCGTCAGGAAGGACCCGAAGGCCTATGCGAGCAAGTTCCTGAAGTCGGTGGCGCTGGTCAAGGACGTAGCGATCGTCACGCTAAGCGGGGCGAGCATGGTCGGCAGGCCCGGCAGTGCGGCCAGGATATTCGACGTGGTCGCGAAGAGTGGGACCAACATCCTCATGATCTCTCAGAGCGTCTCCGAGTCCAACATCAGCATGGTCGTCCAGAGGCAGTCTATGCAGCGAGCGGTCAACGCCCTCGAGCTCTCCATGATGGGCGAGGGCGGCCTCAAGGGGGTCCGCTTCGAAGATGACGTGAGTGCGATAGCGGTCGTGGGCGGAGGCATGATAGGAGAGAAGGGAATAGCGGCGAAGGTCTTCGGTGCGGTCGCTGCCCGAGGAATAAACGTCAGGATGATAGCCCAGGGATCCTCAGAGCAGAACATCTCCTTCGTGGTGCGTGAGGACGACGGAAAGGAGGCGGTGCGCGCAGTCCACGCGGCGTTCAGGCTCGAAAGGATAAACGGTAAGTGAGAGTACGACCAGCATCGTAGAGTACCACGTCTCGATGGAGAATCCCGGGACCCACTGCTTCAAGGTCAGGATGACGGTAGGGCCCGTCGACGGCGGGTTAGGCACGCTTGGCATCTCGATGCCCGTCTGGACCCCTGGCTCCTATCTGGTCCGGGAGTTCGCGCGCAACGTCCTGTCGATTCGCGCATCGGACGCGCGAGGCAAGGACCTGGCGGTGGAGAAGGTCTCCAAGTGCAGGTGGCTCGTCGGCGCAGGTAGTTCGGAGAGGGTCGAGGTCGAGTACACAGTCTACGCGTTCGCCTTCTCTGTCAACACGAGCTACCTGGACACGGAGCACGCCATCATCAACGGCGCGAGCGTCTTTCTATATGCGGAAGGGTTCGAGAAGAATCCCGTAATCGTCCACCTGGCCCCGTACTCTGGATGGAAGACCGTCTCTACCGGCATGGAGAGGATGGGCGAGGACTGGACCTTCGTCGCCGCCGACTACGACATCCTCGTTGACTCGCCCATCGAGATGGGTAACCTCCACGTGCATCAGTTTCACGCAATGGAAGCGCGCCACGAAGTCTCGATATTCGCGCAGAAAGCGATCGACGAGGAGTCACTCGTGAGCGACATCAGGAAGATAGTCGAGAGCACGGTACCAATCTTCGGCGACGTCCCCTACCGGAGGTACGTCTTTCTCGTGGACTTTGCAGGCGAAGGCTGGGGAGGGCTGGAGCACCTCAACAGTACGCACTGTATCGGGAGTTACTACTGGCTCGAGCCCCCGGAAGAGTACAGGTCGTTCCTGACCTTGTTCAGCCACGAGTTCTTCCACACCTGGAACGTCAAGAGGATGCGGCCCGTGGCCCTGGGACCTTTCGACTACTCGGGCGAGAACTACACAAAGTCCCTGTGGATTTCAGAGGGGATAACCAGCTACTATGAGGCGGTCATCCTCAGGCGCGCGGGCATACTCCCGGTCCCCGAGTACCTCGAGGAGCTGGTGGACAACATCAACCCGGTCAGGTCCCTGCCCTCGGGACGCGCGCAGAGCCCCGAAGAGTCAAGCTTCGACAGCTGGGTGCGCCTTTACAGGCAGGACGAGAACAGCCCGAACGTCTCTCCCTCCTACTACAGGCAGGGTGCCGTGATGGGGATGTTGCTGGACCTCCAGATAAGACACGCCAGCGATAACGCGAAGAGCCTCGACGACGTGATGAGGCGAGTCTACCGGGAGACCTACATCGCGGACGGCCGAGGGTTCACCGACGAACAGTTCAGGAAGGCGTGCTCCGACGCCTCGGGCGGCCAGACTGAAGCGACCTTCGACGCCCACGTCAGCGGAAGGATGGAGGTCGACTGGGACAGATACCTGGGATACGCGGGACTCAGGCTGGTTCAGAAGGCGACCCCATCGCGAGACGAGGGATTCCTGGGAATCCGCTTGAAGGCGGGACCCTCCCTGACCGTGGCGACGAGGCTCACGGAGAGCCCGGCGGAGATGGCCGACCTGTCAGCGGGGGACGAGATACTAGCGACCGACGGGCTGAGGACCGACGCCCAGCGCCTGCCGTTCTATATAGCAAACAGAAAGCCCGGGACAGAGGTCGAGCTGACGATAGTCAGGGCCGGAATGCTCAAGAACGTCCGCGTCATCCTCGGACCCAGGCCAAATTTCGAGTACCGGATCGTGAAGAAAGAGGCCGCCTCCGAAGAGGAGAAGCAGACCTTTGCTCTGTGGGCGATCGAGAACTGGTCCGAACCGCTCTTGTACAGGGATCACCGGATTTCTCCAGTCCGCCAGCGGGTCCTCGACTATGTCTGAATTCAGGGGCCTTCGGAGGCGAACGTCTCCCTCAGCATCTCGCGCCGCATGGGCGTGAAGAACTCGACGAGGACAGCGCCGACACCCGGGTCGAACCTGACGCCGTGCCGGACCGAGGGCGGGATGTAATAGGAATCTCCCTTCTTAAGCCGCCAGGACCTGTCGCCCACGGTGAAGACGCCGCTCCCCTCGAGGCAGACACCGTACTGCGACTGGGAATGAGAATGTACGGGCACTTCGCCTCCCGGCACGACCCTGAACATGGCGGCCGTGGCTGCAGAGTTGTTTACCAGGACCCGTCTCTTCACGCCGGGGAGGAAATCGTGCCAGGCTTCGGGTCTGTCGCTGTAGAAGCCTGCCGTCGCGTAGTCGCCTTCGACGTTCTTGCTGGGAACTGACAATTTCGAACATACCCCATCACGCCTTTGCGCTATTTAAGAGTCAGCAGAGCTTTCTGTGAAGCAGGTGTCTCTCTGGCTATGGGAAGGCTAGGCCCGAGCCTGCCTGGATCAAAAATGCATCATGGTACGGATAAACAAAAAGCGGAAGCTCTCGCCGAGAGCTTCCGCATAATTCGGTGCAGCATAGCCAGTACGGGAGGACCATCAGGGAGAGAAAACCTTGGGACTACGCCGATAGAGCCCTGCTCTAGTTCGACGCTGCCTTGCTCACTATCTCTGAGGAGATCTCGTCGCGTGTCTTGCCTTCGGTGCTGATACCCAGCTTCTTAGCCGTGTCCAGCAGTGCGTCTCCAGTGGATGGAGCTGCCGTGGCCGTGGCCGCGGGTGCAGCGGCAGGGACGGTCGTGGTAGAGTCCGCGGAGAGCGGGTTCTTCGACGCGTCGTTGAACTCCTTCCTCGCAAGACCTATCGATCTAGCCAGCTCAGGGATCTTCTTCGGCCCGTACATCAAGAAGACGACCGCCACTATAGCGATCACAACCCATTGGAGAGGGTCAGTCAGTGCCATGATGGAAAGCCGAACCGCGCAGTTATTTAAGCGTTCAAGCCGTGACGGCATCTGCAGCATTGCAGAATCAATTGATCTGCTATGAAGCCACTTTAATACGCAGACAAAGACCTGTGATGTAGGACTCGTAAGGAATGTACAATCCGCGTTGGTTCAAAGAAGACCGGCTCAGGTTCCTTCGTGAAGAGATCGGCAGGATAGGGTTTGGTTCATTCGTCACCCTGGGCAAGTCAGGCATCCTTGTAAGCCACGTCCCTATGATCCTTGATTCCTCAGGAAGAGGCAACGGTCTGCTTTACGGACACATAGCACGGGGAAACCATCAGTGGAGAGACACGATTAGCGGGAGCGAAGGGCTGGCGATGTTCCTCGGCCCAGACGCCTACATCACGCCGAGATGGTACGAGACCAAGAAACAGGACGGCAAGGTCGTCCCCACCTGGAACTATGTCGCCATACACGCAAGAGGTCCTGTCACATTCTTTGATGACCCTGAGCAGCTGAGAGAGTTGGTTACAAAACTCACGCGAAAGCACGAATCGGATGCTTCGGAGCCCTGGGAGGTGAGCGATGCCCCTGAAGACTACGTTAGTACCGAGCTCAAGATGATTGTAGGGTTCAGGATGCAGATAACACGCATCGAAGGCAAGCGAAAGATGAGCCAGAACAGGCCCGAGGCTGACATCGAGGGCGTGATCTCAGGCCTTGCAGAGCGGAACCGGATAAGAGACCACGAGGTCTCAGCCCAGATGCGGGCTCTCGGGCATCCACAAGAATAGCCACAAGTCACGGCCTCCGGACTATTCGTAGCGGCCAACCACGCTTTCGCTCTTTCGAGGTTCTGGTGGGTCAGAAAGTGGTTGGCTTCATCTCAAGATACCATCGCATTCGCGCCTATCGCCCACGATTACCTTACCTCTTATCTCCAGTCAGTATCTGAGATACACGAGAAAGTCAGGGCGAGCTTGGTTCCCTGTGGCGAGGATAGCAACTCCGCCTCATCGGGTTCGGCGTCAGGAGCTAACGCTCGATCCGGGCTGCCCTCGAACGGGCAGGCTTGGTTGGACAGGTAAAGTCCGACATTAAAACCGGTCCTCGATCTTCCCACATACCCTATTAGAGCATCGATCCCAATGCCCTTTTCGCGGTCTCCAGCGTCTGAAAGTGGAGCATCGGAGCGCGCACATCCCTGTAATACCTCTCCAACGGGACTCCTCTGCTGTACCCAGTCGCTCCCGTGACCCTTAGGGCTTTGTCCAGGACCTTCACCGCTGTTTCAGTTATGAAGATCTTCATCTGCAACAGGCTTGGATACGCGTTAGGGGAGCGTTCGTTCTCCTCAGCCCCGAAGTAGAGCATCTGTCTCATCGCCTGCACATCCGAGGCCATCTCCGACAATAGGAACTGTATCCCTTCACGCGAGGCGAGCTTCTGACCCAGGATCGTCCTCTCTTTTGCGTGCTTCAGAGCCAGATCGAGCCCAGCCTGGGCAAGCCCGAGGGAGATAGCGCAGGAGCCCAGCATACCGACGTGCCCGCCTGAGCTGATCGCGCGGAACGCATCTCCTATGATGTTGGACTTTGGGACCACGCAGTCTTTGAAGAGAAGCTCACCCCAGCTTATTCCCCGCATACCCATGCCCTCGAATGACTCGCCGACCTCGAATCCGGGTGTCCCTTTCTCCACTACACATACAAGATTGTTTGAACCTTGCTGACTATCGAATGGTTTCGCGAGAACGAGAAAGATGTCTGCTTCCTGGGTAAGTGAAATGAAAGATTTCACCCCGTTCAGGAGGTACGCGTCACCGGCGGGCGTGACGGAGGTCTGCAGCCCTGTCATCCCAGCACCCGTACCCGTCTCGGTCGCCGCGAACCCGAACAGTTTCGTACCGTCGGCAGCTCCCCGTACATACCTCTCGCGTTGAGCCTCGTTTCCAGCAGAAAACAGACTATAAGACGCTGCGGAATGAACTGTGTACACCCAGGCCGTCGAAGCGCACGCTCTGGCAAGAGTTTCGACAATCCGTGCGAACAGCAGGTGGCTGACCTGCAGTCCTACCGGCCGTGGAAGGATCGCGCTGAGAAAGCCTTGCCTCCCCAGGAGGTGGATGTTGTCGCTCGGGAACAATCCCTTGCTGTCCGTTTCCGTGGCGTTCTCAGCGATCTTCTTCGAAAGCTGCTCCGTGGTTTGGAGCATCGATTCTTCTTCTTGCGTCAGCTTCACATGACTCGCCGCCGGAGAATGGGCCACCGAGTAAGGGTATAACCGTTGTCCCGCGCGCGAAGGTCATACCACTTGGCCCCACGGATCGTCGAAGAGAGGCTGGCGAGGCCGGAAAGCAAACCCCGGGCGACACTTATAAATTGCCGAAAATGCGCGGGCGATATCATGTCATCAGCGAAGTCTTTTCGCAAGGAAGAGATTGCGGACAAGACAGTGATCGATTCATCGGGAAAGGTGATGGGAAAGGTGAAGGACATCACTTTCACCCTCGACGAGACAATCACTCTCGTCGTCGCGCGCCCTGACGCTTCCGAAGTCCAGATCCCGCTCAGCAAGGTGATGGGGGTGTCCGATCACATCATTGTAAAGGAAGAGGCAGCACCAAAGCAGGTCGTGGTAGCCACTACCCCGGGCTCCATGCTCGTCTGCAAGTCCTGCGGGACCCAGGCGCGGCCTGGTACTCAGTGGTGCCCAGGCTGCGGAAGGTCCCTGGGCTAGGTAGCCGGAAGCACAGACGACATTCCCGCGTGGAGACCAGAAGTTGTCCCAAGAAACCTGGGCCTCCGTCGACCGCTATCTTACAGAGAAGATAGTCAAGCCCGACGCGGTCCTCGATGCAGCGCTCCGGGAGAGCGCCAAGGCGGGGCTGCCTCCCATCAGCGTGTCTCCTCCGCAGGGGAAGCTGCTCCAGGTACTCGCCATGATGCAGGGCTCGAAGCGTATTCTTGAGATAGGGACGCTCGGCGGGTACAGCACGATCTGGCTGGCCAGAGGCTTGTCGCGCGGCGGGAGAGTCATCACACTCGAACTCGAGAGGTCACACGCGGAAATCGCGCGCAAGAACTTGGCCCGCGCCAAGCTCGACAAGCTCGTCGACATCCGCGTGGGCATGGCGATAGAGACCCTCCCCAAGCTCCTCGCCGAGGGCGAGGGGCCGTTCGACCTGGTGTTCCTCGACGCAGACAAGCCGAGTAATGCGGACTACTTCGCGTGGGCGCTCAAGCTCTCACGGAAGGGGACGCTGATCGTCGTGGACAATGTCATCCGCGACGGAATGGTGGTCGACGCCAGGAGCAAAGACCCGAACATAACGGGCGTGCGAAAGCTCAATGAAGCGATCGCGAGGGAAAAGCGCGTCGTGGCCACCACCATCCAGACGGTCGGCGGGAAGGGCTATGACGGCTTCACTGTCGCTCTAGTGGTCGATTAGTGCGCCCTGCTGGGTGCGAACCTTTATGATGTGCACGTGACGCGCACGGTTTTGGCATGCAGTTCCTCCGTAGCGTCAAGAATTACTGGGAGCTGATCAAGCCAAAGATCGTCCTGCTCCTCGTATTCACCGGAGTAGCGGGCATGCTCGTGGCGTACAAGGAGTCAGGCCTGCCCCTCTCCCCGCTGCAGCTACTCGTCGGCACCGCGGCGGTGTTCCTCGGTTCCGCTGGAGCGGAGGTCCTTACGAACTACCACGACAGGGATATCGACAGCGTGATGAAACGGACCAGCAACAGGCCAATCCCCAGCGGGAGGATTAGCGGTCGGAACGCCCTGGTCTTCGGCTTTGCCGCTTCGGCCCTCTCCGTCGTCCTCGCATACTGGTTCAACTGGCTCGCGGCCCTGCTCATGGTCATCGGTCTCGTCGACAACGTGGTCGTTTACTCGCTGTGGCTGAAGCGCAGGTCCTGGGTCAACATCATCCTCGGCGGTGTGTCGGGAGGAGTCCCTGTGCTGGTAGGCTACGCCGCAATCGCTGGGACCCTCTCCCCCCTGGCGATATTCATGTGCTCGCTCGTGGTCGTCTGGATCCCGACCCACATCTGGTCTCTCGCGATAAAGACGCGCGCGGACTACAAGGAGGCGGGAGTGCCGATGCTCCCTGTCATCGTCAGCATGAAGATAGCGACGGTCTGCATAGCCATCACCAGCAGCCTCCTGGCCGTCTTCTCGTTGTCGATCCTCTTCGTAACGGCCGTCAGCCCAATCTACACGGTGTCGGCGCTAACTTGCGGCGCCCTGCTCCTCGGATACAGCTTGAAGCTGGCTGTCGACAAGACCGAGAAGACCGCGTGGACCCTTTTCAAGATCACGAGCCCGTATCTCACCGTCATCTTCGCGGTACTGATTCTGAACTTCTGGGTCTAGCTACTCCTGCTTGTGGACCATCGCGAGCTCCTTCACGTAGAAGTACTCGTCGATCCTCAGGAGCAGTGAGGCTACCTCGAACGCTCGGGCCACAACGGTCTTCGCTGTATAGACGAGCTCTCTGACGTCGGCCTCGTCCATGTCCTTGCAGCCGCCCTCGGCCACCCCCATCCCGTGCATCCCCTTCGCATGGTAGCTTCTGAGAAGAGGAAGGACCACGGACCAACGAAGACCATAGTTGCGGATGAGGCTTATCGCAACCTGCTCGAGTGCGTTCGCGAAGGATTCTATCGCCACCTGCTCCTTGCCCTCGAACTCCGGGGCGTAGGACCTGAGCCTCGTGGCAATCTGCATGTAGAGGGCGGCTCCCCCAGTCACGGTCCGGGGGTCCTTGGAGGCGTTGCGCATGAGCCTTATGACGTTCTTCACGACGCGCTCCGTCTCCTTGACATCCTCGAGGGAGCTGCCCCTCAGAAGTATGGTCGACCCCCTGTCGGCCTCCACGGCGAAGTAGTCTATCGTGTCTATCTTCTCTACCCGCACCGTGCGGGCGAAACCCAGGTCCCTTTCGCTCAGGTTCTTTACGTCCCCGACGGCGGTGGCTCCGATGGCCTCAGCAACCGCGTCTATCGCAGGTTGGTCGAGAATCTCGAACGCCAAGATGCCGCGCCTCGCCATTTCGTCGCCGACCTGCTGGATGATCTTCGCCCTGCAGAGGACGACTTTTGCGCCGGCTCTCTCGACCGCGTCAACCAGCTCGTCGTTCATGCGCCTTTCCTCGGCCTTGAAGCGCTTCATCTTGTCAGCCTCGTCTATCTCCAGCTTGATGTTGAACGGACCAGTCCCCTTCTTGAGCAGCTCCAGCGGCTTGTTGTCCATGCTCTTGTAGACGACGGCGACCTTCACGTCGTGGAGCTCGTCGGGCATCGATGCGTTCAGCTTCACCTTCCTCACCATCACTCCTCTCACCAGGCGACTGTCGGAGACCGCCCCTCCGCTCCGGGTCAGGATTCCTATCCGCCTCAGGTCTATGCCGCCCTGGGCGGCTGCCCGGTCGCATGCCTCCATCACCGCCTCTCTGAGCTTCGGAGTCAGCAGCCCGCGCCCGCAGTCGGCGATGTCCAGTATCTGCTTCCTCGAGTCGCCCTGCACCCTGGCGCTCTTCTCTATTGTTGCGAGGGCTTCTTTAGCTGCTATCCGGTAGCCCTTGACAATCACGTTCGGATGGACCTTCTTGTCCATCAGGGCCTCGGACTCCCGGAGGATGGCCGATATGATGACGATCATGGTGGAGACGCCGTCTCCGGCTTGTTCCCTCTGAATCTTCGCGGCCTCGGCGAGGGTCTTCACGGCTGGATACTGCACTTCCAGCTCCTTGAGTATCTCGACGGCGTCCTTGGTCACCTTGATGACCCTCTCCGGTCCTCTGTTGAACGTGACCATCTTGTAGGCGCCTCTCGGCCCGAGCACGCTCTCAACCTTCCCCGCCGATATGGCGGCGAGCCCGAGGTTCTGCCTCCAAGCGCGCTTGCCTGTCAGCTTTCCCCAGTTCGGAGAGATAAGATGCTTGAGGTTTGCTGGAGTCTGCGACATCCTAGCACATCCGACGTTCCGTCCGACTCGAGTAGAAGCAAAGAGAGATGGACATCCGGCTTGGCATGACCCCGGCATTCGGAGAGATATTACCTCTTCTATGCTGACCAGACAACAAAGTCATCGCGAAGAAGCTACTGGACGCGGAATCCGCAAACCCTTAAAAGAAGTACACCGTCCGGGGTCGCGAATTCAAAGCAATGAAGCTCGAACAAAAGAGGAGCGGTATTGGTACGGGTGCGGTTGTTGCAGCACTGATCGTAGTGATACTGATCGCTGCCGCGGCATACTTAATCTTCGTGCCTGGCACCACTCCCTCAACTAGCAGCACGACAAGCACAACCACGGGCACATCACCAACCACTACCACGTCCACCACGAGCACGACCTCCGCGCCTGGGACAGTGACTGTCATCATGCCGCTGGGCGTAGGAACCAACCAGAGTCTGAACTTCCAGCCATCGGCGATCACGGTGGTCGTCGGCGTTAACAACACCATCGTCTTCAAGGATGAAGACACCCCTGTTCCGCACAACGTATGGTTCTTGAGCGTCCCGGCTGGAGCCACCAACCCCAACACCGCTGCGGGTCAAAGCTCATACTACCAGCTCAGCGACGGACAGAGTGTGACCTACACGCTCACAACACCCGGGACATACGACTACAACTGCCAGTTCCACCCCGCATGGATGAAGGGAACGATCACTGTAGTAGCCAGCGGTACAACCTCCACGACCAGCAGCACAACGAGCACTACCAGTACCACTAGCATTACAACCTCCACGACCAGCAGCACAACGAGCACTACCAGCAGCAGCGCCAGCGTCGCCGCCGTGGCCGTGGTAATCCCGCAGGGCGCTGGCTCAGGGCTGAACTTCTCACCATCCAAGATAACGGTGGTGGTAGGCGTCAACAGTACGGTCAACTTCGTCGACCAGGACTCGCTTGCGCCCCACAACGTGTGGTTCACTTCAATCCCTAGCGGAGCGACCAACCCGAACACGGCCGCAGGCCAGTCGTCCGGCTACGTCATGCTGAAGGGGCAGAGCGTATCGTACACGCTGACGACTCCGGGCACCTACGACTACAACTGTCAGTTCCACAGCTCGTGGATGCAGGGCGTCATCACGGTAGTCGCCGCGGCCTAGCAGGACAGGTACATAGATTGGCAGGCGAGCATGCGCTCGCCTGTCTCCTCATTTTCTAACGACACATAGCGCAAGACCACGGTGGGCGCCCTATGGTGAAAACCAATTCACCGAGGCACGAACTGTTGTTGAGCAGCTTCCTTCTAAGCAGCTCCGGCCGCGATACCCTTCATCCGCGATGGAGAGCCTGCAGACCGAGGTGAGGGGACTTTCTAAGCTGCTAAGCCTAGAACATTCGCCGCTTTTCGCCATACTGCCTCACAACAACGACGAGTACGCCACCGCAGCGCAGGAGGCAGGTGCCGACTCGATCGTGATAGGGATAGACAAGACTGAGTCGATGTTCCCCGGGCTCTTCGGCAGCTTCGACCTGCAGGAGGACTCGATCAACTCCATCCTCTCAAACTCCTCCATCCCCGTCGGCATATCGATAGGGGACTCCCGGCCCCTTACGCCCGAGAGCTGGGAAAGAATCGTCTCGAAGCCGTTCGCCTACGTCAACATGTACGCTCACCACATGCCGCCATTCGTCCTCGAGGACGACAGGATGGAGAAACTCCTCACCATCGGAGCAGGCTACATGCTCGAGCAGGTCAAGAGCATGTCGGAGATGGAAAGCGTGAGTGCCCTTGAAGCAGCCATCGTCTCGCCCCAGGGAAAGAACCACGTGTTCAGCGTGCTCGACCTCTCCACGCTCAGGATGATCGCCAGGCTCTCGAACAAACCGGTGATACTCAGGGCACAGAAGAAACTGGAGCCGGGCGACTTCAGGAGTGTCACGACCGAGGGGATGAAGGGCATAACCGTCGACCCGTCCGCGCTCGAGCCAGGGGTCGAAGCATATAGGGATGCGATTTCGACCTACAGGTCGAGGACGACTAGACCTGCCCAAACGACCTGACGGAATCAAAGCGGTAATCCTCGCAGGAGGCCTGGGGACCAGGCTAAGACCCTACACCCTGTTCGTACCCAAGCCCATGCTCCCGGTCGGGCACACACCCATTCTGGAGCGCATTATCAGGTGGTTGAAAAGGAACGGAGTGGGAGAGGTCGTGATTTCCACGGGTTACCTGGGTCACCTCATAGAGGAGTACTTCAAGGACGGCCATGAGTTCGGAGTGAGCATCGAATACGCGAGCACGCGTCAGGCATTAGGAATCGCCGGACAACTGCGGAGCGCCCAGGACAAGCTGGGCGATCGTTTTGTGTGTCTGTACGGAGACGCAATTCTCGACTTCGACCTCAAAAGCCTAATCGCGTTCCACGAGAAGAGTCACGCCCTGCTAACGATGGCGCTGATGGACTACGAGACGCGTGGCAAGTATGGGGTGATTGACGCAAGTAAGGACGGTCGGATCCAGAAATGGCGGGAGAAGCCGGTCTTCCACAGCGAGATTAACGTCGGATGTTACGTCATGGAGAAACGCTATCTCGATTACATCCCGCGGGGTTCGGTGTACGGCATGAAGGAGGCGTTCGACGCCGCCATGAGCAATCACGAGCCGCTCTATGCCCTCAAGGTGACCGGGACATTCCTCGACATAGGCGACAAGCAAGCATACCTCGAAGCAGATGCCCGCTTCTCAAAGGAAGACGGAAAGATCCCGTAGTAAGGTGGGGACGACCTGGAGTTAGCGCTCTTTGAGGACGAAGCATGGAAGGACTTCCTGCCCGTCGCCGCGATGCGGCATCTTTCGCAGCAGCTCCTGGGTGACAGGCCGCTCTTCGAGCACATCGCAGGGCGTTTCAAGGTCAGGCCATCCCTCGTCGGAAGGGAGTATCTTGCAGGTCTGGCAAGGGAGCGGACCGGACTGCGCTACAACGATTTCAAGGGGTCGGTGCTCATGGTCAACGCTCGGGTCAACCCTCTCGTCTTGACGGAAAAACTTGCCAAGATCAGGCCAGACTCCGTCATCATGGATAGAGGTCAGGTGGTCGTCGCCTCGGCGAGGTACGCGGAACTGGAGAGGACCGTCGAGGACGACGGGAGCCTCTCGCAGAAGAAGCTTCTCAGGGCCTCGAAGGCCCTTGTCAGGCTGGAATCTGGAGACCGCCTTCTGTTCGACTATCCCTGGGAGCTTCTTGCGTACAACGGCCCGGCCATCGGGGCAGTCGTAGGACGGTCAAGGAAAAGACTGCTGGTCAGCCCTCGCGCCCACATCGAGGACTTTGTCTCGTTTGACACGAGCCATGGACCGGTCATCGTCGACCAGGGTGCGCGCGTCGAGGCTTTCTCGCGTGTATCCGGACCTTGCTACATCGGAAAGGACAGCACGCTCCACTCCGCGCTCGTCAGAGAGGGCACCTCGATCGCCGAGGGCTGCAAGGTAGGAGGAGAGGTGGACAATTCCATCGTCTACAGACGCTCCAACAAGGCGCACTTCGGGTTCCTCGGCCATTCCATCGTGGCAGAGTGGGTGAACATGGGGGCGGGAGCGGTGACGAGCGACCTGAAGAACACGTACGGAAACGTGAGGGTGATGAGGGACGGGAGGAGGGTCGACACCGGCATGCTCAAGCTGGGGACCGTGGTGGGGGACATGGCGAAGATCTCCATAGGGTGCATGGTCTACGGCGGGAAGACGCTCGGGGTTGCCGCGAGATGCGAGGGGATAGTCGAGAACGACGTTCCTGACTTTGCAAACTACAGCAAATCGTCGTTAGCCCGGCTTGGGCTGGAACAGGTCCTCACGACCCAAGAGAGGATGAAGGGTCGGCGTGGGGAGGAGCTCACGAGCGAAGAAAGGCGCGTCATAGAGTACATCTACCCGAAGACACCGCAGCCAGCCGTTTCTTCCCCGTGAAAGGGTTGGGATGCTTAAAAGGAGGAAGTTGCGGGTGGCGCCGCATAAAGAACGCCTGACAATCCATGATGGCTGAAGACACATTAACGCTCAACAGAATCAGAGGCTCAGACCCCAAGAAGGTCTACGAGCTTTACGAAAGCTGGCCCGCCCGAGCGGAGGAGACGTTGAGGCGCAAGGTCGAGGTTCCGGCGAAGAAGTACCAGAGGGTAGCCTACCTCGCGGTCGGAGGCTCCGCTACGGCTGGTGACATCATCTCCGACTGGCTCCTCTCCTCGAGCGGGGTGGAGGTCTCGGTCTTCAGGGGAGCGCTACCCAAGCTGGACTTCGAAGACACTCTCGTGATCATATGCAGCACCTCGGGCGACACCGTGGAGACGCTCAGGATGGCTGAGATGGTCAGAAGACATCGCGCCCAGGTGGTCACGATATCCCACAATGGCAGGCTGAAGGAGATGGCCGAGAAAGAGGGGCTGGCCCACGTCGAGATCGACCTGGCGAAGGCGCCCCGCTACAGCCTCCCGTACAGCCTCTTTACCTCGATATCGGTACTCAGGGCCGCATCCCTTCTGAGCGGGATAGAGTGGGAGATAGATGATGCGATCTCGACGATGAAGAGCGTTGGCAAGAAGATTGCGGTCGCGAGTCCCGCCAGCGAAAACGCCGCAAAGCAGGTCGCGCTCAGGATGGGTGCAGCTGAACCTTGCATCTACGCGTCTTCGGTAACGAAGAGCGTCGCGCGGCGCTTCAAGAACAGTCTGAACGAAAACGCAAAGATGCACGCACGCTTCGACTCGGCCCCCGACATCTTCCACAATGAGGTCGAGGCGTGGGAGGGGTCCGGCACCAACCAGCAGCCCATCACCCTCAGAAGGTCAAAGGACCCGCCGTTCGAAACGAGGGCCATGGAGGCATTCGAAAAGATTCTCAGGTCACGGGGGATTGAGCCCATCAGGACGGATGCGACGGGTGAGACGAACCTCGCCCAGTTAGTCAGTCTCTGCTACACCCTTGACTTCGCATCCTACTATTCCGCGATCCTGAAGGGCGTCGAACCCTTCGAGATACCGCTGATTGACCAATTGAAGAAGTCTAGGTGATACCGACAAGCTGCGCGAGCTCCTTCCTGCTCGCTGCACCGAGTTCTTCGGCCGCCGCCTCGGGGGAGGTCTCGCTGACGAACACCCCGGTACCCAGCTCCAGCCCCGCCCAGTTTGACGACCTTGGATACACTTCTATGTGCCAGTGTATCTGTTTGGTGGTCTTCTTCTCGGACGAACTATGAAAGACCAGGTTGAATCCCACACCAGGAAGCACCTTGGCTAGTCCTCCCAGGGTGCTCCGGAGCATGAGGGAGAGGTCCATCAGCTCCTTCTGCGAGAGCTTCAGCATGCTGGTCTGGTGCCTCTTGGGGTAAATCCAAAACTCGTATGAATGGGAGGACGCCCAGGGCGCGAACGCGATGTAGAACTCGGTGGAGATGATCTGCCTGGGCCCCCCGCTCTCGGAGGCGATGACCTGGCACATGGGGCAGACGCCCAGCTCGTTGAGAGAGTTCTGGACCGTCACCGCCTCGGCCTCGAGGCTTGGCGGTAGCCGGGGTATCGTCACAATCTGCAGGTGCGGGTGCTCGATGGTCGCACCGGCCCCCTTCCCGTAGTTGATGAAGGTGACGACGTAGCTCACCCCTCTCTGGGAGTAGAGCCATCTTACCTTGTCCTGGACGGTCGCCAGTATGTTGGTCCACTGCTCGACGTCAATCCGAGAAAATGGTTCGTCGTGCTTTGACGTGGCGACGACCACGTAGTGGTATCCCATGGCGGGTTCGCTGTAGTGCGGATACTCGCCGTATGAGGCGGGTGCGGTCGGAGTCACTATTGGATTCTTGTTCGGAAAGGCTCTCACGACCCAGTTGGTAACAAGCTCGCCTTCGGCATCGGTCTGTTTGACCAGCGTCTCGCCCATCTTCACGAGGACGAGGTCAGCCGGAGGGGTCATCGATTCGTTTCCGGGACAGAAAGGGCACTTCGCATGGTCGAGATGCCGGACCGGGATTCTGGAGCCCCTGTCTGACGTGACTATCGACAATCTGTCTGTGAAGTAGTCCTTTCGAATCTCCACCATTGGTGGGCTTCGGCTCAACCGGGTTGAGATATATCGTTTCTCCGCGAACAATAATCCTCACGAAAACTGGAACCGGCGGTCGCGAAGAGCGGACCGAAGAGACCCACGACGATGACTAAGCTTGGCTGACCCAGTGACTGCGCCCAAACTTCGGCCATCACAAATGCCTCCTGGGCGCTCGGGTGCGACATGCAACACGGGTCGCGCCCGCCGCTTATAGCGGCCGGGAACCCGCCGTCTGGACGCGCCACCCGGGCCTCGTGAGGAGGATGTCGCGATGATCCCCTGACAAGGATAATAACCTACTCTCGACGCGGACACCTGGATGAAGTTCGGATACGTACTCTTGGACGGATGTGCAGATAAGCCTGCTCCGTCGCTGAACTTCACGACTCCTCTGGA
>JAJYWC010000006.1 GCA_021791695.1 archaeon
CCGAGACGCTCGAGGATCGCATCCTCCCTGACCTCCTGGATCCACGCGTCGATGACCATCACGGTGCGCATGTCCTGCAGCAGTTCGTCCAGCTCGAGGTAGGTCCTGGAATCGAGCCTCGAGATGACGGAAGGGCGGTTCTTCTCAAGGAACTCGTACGCCTGGTCGTAGTTCTTCTCCCTTAGAGGGAACTTGGGCTCGAAGTCGGGGCTCCTGCTGATCAGGTGGAGGAGCGCGATCGTGGGGTCCTCAGAGGCCCCGATGAACGCAAGGCTCTTCTTGAACAGCACGCCGGTCGCGGGGTCGATGTAGAGGGTTGAGACCCTCTTGCCGAATCCGGTCGCCTGGAATCGTCCGACCTTGTCAACCACGAGCTGCTCGCTCAGCAGGTATCCTAGCGCCTCATCGATGTGCCTGCTGACCCGCTCGGGACCTATCTGTGCAGCCAGCAGTGTCTTCGAGAAGAGACCATCGACCTCCTTCCGAGTCATCCCGAAGCCCGCCGCTATCGCCGCAAGCAGGTGCACCCTCATGCCCCGGTCGCCCCCGAGCCTGGACTCGATGGGTTCCGGGGAGGTCTTGGTGAAGTGGTCGAGTACCTCCTGGGAGTTGTAGGTTGAAGGCGGTACCAGGACGGTCTCACCGTGGTCGTCGTACTGGGGTCTCCCGGCCCTTCCCGCCATCTGCCTGTAGTCGAGGACCGAGATCATCGAGTTCATGCCCGTCTCCACGTCGTACCTCGATAGGTCGGCGACGACAACTCGTCTCGCGGGGAGGTTCACGCCGGCGGCGAGTGTAGGCGTGCTGGAGAGCAGCTTGATCGCCCTGGTCCGGTAGTAGTCCTCGACCACCTTGCGGTGCTCGTACGAAAGGCCTGCGTGGTGGAACGCCGACCCCCTCTCGACTATCTCGGCGAGGAGCTTCGATAGCCCGGTCTCCTCTCCGCTCTCGCGTATGAGCCTCGCCGCTTCCCTGCACCGTTCCCTGTCCTGGTCGTTCAGGAACCCTCTGGTTAGCTCCGAGCCCTTCGTCGCCAGGCTGACGGCCCTCCTCCTCGTCCCGGCGAAGACGAGCGACTGCCCTCCCTCCTTGATCGAGTCGACCGCGACATCTAGCGCCGCCCCCTCGTTGCTCCTTGTGAGCTCCACCTCGCCCTCAGGGGAGAAAAGTATCCTCCCGTAGTCGTACACGCCCTCCCTCAGCGGTACCGGCCGCCAGTCCAGGGAGACCAGCTCTGACCTCAGCCAGCGAGCTATCTCGTCGGCGTTGCTTATCGTCGCGGAGAGCGAGATCAGCTGCGCATCCAGGTCGAGGTGTATCACGCGCGTCAGTATCATCTCGAGGGTGGGTCCGCGGTCTCCGCTCCCGGCGAGGTGCACTTCATCCGAGACGAAGAGCCCGACCGAGCGAAGCCAACTCACTCCGTGCCTGAGTATCGAGTCGAACTTCTCGTTCGTCAGCACCAGGAGGTCGAACTTGCCGAGGACCTCGCCGCTGGCGTCGAAGTCACCCGTCCCTATCGCGCATCTTACACCGAACCTCTCCAGCTGCTTGAACTCCAGGTACTTCTCCGACGCCAGCGCCCTGAGCGGGCTCAGGTAGACGACCTTCCTCCCCTCCTTTACCTTCTTGTACGCCGCCATCATCGCGGTTAGCGTCTTCCCGCTCGCGGTGGGGCTGGAGATTACCAGGTTCTTGCCCTCTAGCAGACCCGCCTTGACAGCCGCCTCCTGCGGAGGGTAGAGCTCCTTGAAGCCGCTCTCGTCGAGAAAGTCAAGGAACTCCGGTGGGAGCGGAAGTTCTCGGAACTTCATGAGACCAGACCGCGGCTATGCTTGTACCCGTCTGTAGAAGCCGGGCCGGTTCTCCCAGATTATCCCTTCCTTGATGAGCTTCTGGATCATCTTGTCGACCTCGTCGTCGGTCTTGAACCTGCCCGACTTTACGAGCTCGTCCCTGAATATCCTCAGCTCTACGGGTTTCTTCTCCGGGCCCTCCAGCGTCCTGAATATCTCCATCGATGTCGAGAGCTTTCCTCGTTCCCCGGCCGGCTGGCCCAGAAGGATTCCAAAGTCTGCCTTGGTCTTGGTCTCGGTGTCCGTGAGCACGTCCTCGACCATCCTGTTCATGAGCGCGATAGCCGCAAGCGCGTCCTCCTCGAGGACGCTGTCCCTTAGCATCAGCCTCGCCCTGGCGCTCGAGAGCCTGATGAGGGATTCGAGCGTCCTCGGCGTCGCTCCGATCTGGCCCTCGGCCACGCTCCGCCTAAGCTGGAGGTAGAACTCCTTCAGCCTGTTCTCCGCCTCCATCGTCAACCTAGGCGAGACCTTCTTGGCGTAGGAGATGTACTTCTTCATGAGGTCGAACTGGACCGGCGGAGGCTCGGTGTAGCCGCCCCTCCTGTGGACGTCCAGGATGTGAGTCGCCAGACGTTCGTCCTGGGCGGGGGTCGGCGTGTCCTTCACCACGAAGATCAGGTCAAAGCGCGTGAGCAGAGGTATCGGTAGCGTGATGTTGTCGGTCAGGTTCTTGTAAGGGTCGTACTTCCCAAAGATGGGGTTCGCGGCGGCTAGGATCGAGGTGCGGGCGTTCAGCGTGGCGAAAATTCCCCCCTTGGCTATGGTGACCGTCTGCTGCTCCATCTGCTCGTGCAGGGCGCTGCGGTCGTCCTCCTTCATCTTGTCGAACTCGTCTATGCAGTTATGGAGATACACGAGGCTCGTTTCGTAGTTGTGGAAGCGTCCGACGCTCAGGTCATAGACATAGCCTTTGTAATTCTCCCTTTCCACCTTGACTACCCTCTCCCTTCCGCTTTCGAGACTTCGGACTCCCTTGTGGTCAAGATCCAGTGAATCGGGTCTCTCCCTGGAGACCTTGGCGCTGTGACCTCTTATCCCCGAAATGAAACGGCTCATGTCGGCCCCGGTTATCTCTATTATCGGCAGCTTCTTGTACGTGCCATGGATTCTTCCGTAGACACCCAAGCGGCGGAGCGCGTACAGCAAGACCGCTAGTTCGTGTCTGTCGTCAGTCGGATACATCCTCGCCGCAATTATCTTTCCTTTTGACTTGTCGAAGTCTCCGTCGGTGTCAAAGACACCTGCAAGGAACGCCCACAGGGAGTCGTCGTCCAGCATGAGAACGTTGTCGGTAGAGGGGTTTCTGAGGACCAGACGGGTCAACCTGACTGTGTCACGGTCAGAGGTGTGGAGATGGAAAGACCTCTCGACGAGCATGTACTTGCCCAGTTGCCTGGTTCGCTCTCCCTTGTCGTACAGGGTGAAGATCCCGGGCGCTTTGCCGCGCACGTTCTCGATGATATCGTGATTGACCTTGGACTGAGCGATTGTAATCGCGCTCCTTCCTATATGCCCGTCACCGTAAACGGCACCGATTACATAGGCCTGCTCAGGAGCGACCTTCAGGGAGGCGGCGGGCTTGAAGAGCTTTACAGGCGCCTTCAGCTCGTCCCCTAGCGCCACCTTGCCCGCGGGAATCCACTTGTTCTCGCACTCCGTCGGTCTCCTGAGCAGGTGTTCCGGCGTTACCTTGAGCGTGAGGCCGGAAGCAAAGGTCAACTTCACGACTTCGCCTTCGTGCTTCTTCCGAAGCATCCTGTAAGACACAGACGGGAGGTCCACGCGGTTGCGACCGTCGTAGACGGTCACGGGGACGCATGCCTCCTTGCCTTCGCGTCCAGACTTGGTCGGGAGAACCTTTCCTCCGCATCGTTTCCAGAGCTCTCCCGCTGAGAGTAGTTCCTGACCTGTGTAGAACTCCATGTCCTCAGTCACACACGCGATCCCCTGGTCCGCTAAAACCACCACTCCGGCCTCGAGCATGAACGTGTTCTTCTCGCGGATGACAGCTGCGGAGAGCCCCGCAGCGGTGGAACCCTTGCCAGACGCGAACATCCCCCTCGGCGCGACCTGAGACGCAAACTTGAGCATCTCCGACTTGGCGACCCCGGGGTCCCCGACGACGAACACGTTGATGTCACCCCTGAGCTTCGTCCCGTCGGGCAGGATGGTCTGCGGACCGCCGACCAGCAACAGGAGGATCGCCTCCTTCACCGCTTCGTGGCCAAGTATCGCAGGAGCGATCGACCTGATCAGCCGCTGGTACGCGTCGGGGTTGGAGGCGACGCTCCTTATCAGGAACTCGTCCTCCTTGGTTATCTGGATCTGGCCCGGGTCCTTGCCCACCACCTCGATGTAGTTGCTGTCGATCTTGGATTTGAAGATCCTCGTCCTCGCCTGGCCCGGAGTGATGTCCTGCTCCGCCCTCACTATCCCCGTCAGCACAAGCCTGTCTCCCGGCCTGGCCGCGTTGACAATGTCCCCGACGACATCCACGTCGAAGAAGCGGGGCAGCTGCCCCGGCGGAAGCTCCTCGGGGAGCTCCTGGACCCTCAGTATCTGGCTGTCGATGAACGAGCTTTTCTTCTCGTCGAGCTCGAGGTTCCTCGACTCTTCGCACCCGTCGCACTTGAGCGGCCTCTTGATGGCCACCCCTTCTTGCAGGACCTTCGTCACGTGCCCGTTCGGGCATACGAAGGCAGCATCGACGAGAAGCGGCCTCAGTTCGGAGCTGCGGACGACCATGCCAGCGACGGCAATCATCTTGTCGAGGTGCGAGGTGTCAACCTTGCGAAGCGAGATCCTATCCGTTATCCCCCTGACCCTGACGTTCAGCGAGGTCCTGATCTGGCTGGCGTACGACGGGTTCTCGGTGCTCAGCACCTCGAACGCAGCTATCCGGAACTCCTTCAGGGACTCGTCGGGCTGCGAGAGCAGGTTCTGTCCGAGGTCGGTGTTGAACTGTATGATGTCCTCGTAGTCCACGACGACCGACTTCTCTCCCGTGGCCGCTAGCTGTGCCATCCTGTTGCGGTACTTGTTCTCCTCACTCTTGTCCTCGTACGTCCTGAGGAACTCCTCGAAGAGTTCGGACATCTTCCGCGTCATGACTGCCAACTACGCTTCCCCCAGCAACGAGCGCTTCCACTCCTCGGACTGTGACCTCGAAGCCGCGAAGAACTCCTTCTCCTCGGGCGTTATCTTGTCGCCGATGGTCTGCAGGCTGGCGGATGAGCTCACAGAGAGCAGCTTGCTCAGCCTCCTCCCTATCAGGTCGTAACTGGTCGTCTTCAGCTTCTCGTAGTCATCCCTCCTGTACTTGCCCGCCTCGGCACCGGCCTTTACCGCAGCCAGTCTCCTCCGCATCTTCAGGTAGAAGTTCGGCTGCAGCGCAGACAACTGCTGCGCCCCGAGCATCTTCTCCCTGGTAAGGGCCTTGAATATCTCGACCTCGAAAGCCTCCTCCTGGATCTCGGCCAGGCTGAGCTCGGCGAGCTCCTCCGCGACCCATCGCGGGAGTTCGACGGTCTCGCCCTCCTTCATCCTCTCGAGCGTCATGTCGCCGACCTCCAGCTGTTCGACCGACGACCTCACTATCACCCTCACTGGGGATAGCAAGAACTCTCTTTCGCGCCGCTCAAAAAGTTCCGTTATCGCCTTTCCGGCCGTGTCCAACTACTATCAACCCATTCTCCGAGTTTAGGACTGGACACAGACCGCCTAGGATTAATTAAGTCTATTCTAAACTTCGGTCCATCCGCCCGCTCCCGATTTCATCGCACGGTCGTAGACCATCCAACCGACGGCGTTGTCCTCGAAGGCGAGCCCGACCGCCTTGAACAGAGTCACCTCCGAGTCGTTCTGCCTGCCTCTCACCTTACCCGATACGAGGCCTGACATCTCACCCTTCACGCTCGACCTGGTCATCCTGCCCTCCCTGATCGGTATCAGGATATCCCCCGCCTCCTCCATCGCTGCCGCGAACGAGTCGACAAACACGGAAGCCTTCGAGACGAGGTCGGAGCCGAGTTCCCTGGCGTCTGGAGTGTATGCGCCTATCGCGATGACGTGGGTCCCGGCCGTCACGTGGACGGCGTCCAGCAGGGGGGTCTTCGAGGTGGTGGCTGTCACGACCACGTCCGCGCCGGTGGCCGCTTCCTTCACGGTCTCCACGGGCCTCGCCTCCAGCTTGAGCTCGTTCCTGCAGCGCTCCACGAGCGCCTTCTGTCTCGCCCTGTCCGGGTCGAACACCCTCACCTCGCCGAGACCGAGCTGTGATGCCACGCCGCTCACCTGATAGAATCCCTGCCCACCGGCGCCGAGCATCGCAAGCGTCCGGGCGTCCTTCCTCGCCAGGTACTGGCACGAGAGGCCGGAGACGGCGCCCGTCCTGATGCCTGTGAGACTGGTCCCGCCCATCATGCACTTTACGTCTCCGTTCTTGCCGTCGACCAGCAGCACGAATGCGCGAGTCGAGACGACCCCGGGACCCAGGTCGGGATAGACGCTCACTAGCTTGAGGCTCACCGTGTCGGTCCCCCTCACGAGCGACGGCATGAGCAGAACATTCCTAGCGTCGGTCATCCGGAAGCGGGTGCGCACAGGAGACTCGACGCGCCCCTCTGCTTCAGCGAGGAAGGCCTTCTTCAGCTCCTCCACGCTCCCCTTCATGTCAGCGAGTGCGAAAACCTGCTCGTTCGTGAGAGTGAGTATCTTCAACGCACTATCTCCCCGCGGCGCCCGCCTCTATATGCGCGCCGCGGCGGCTCTGATGTTATATATCCGCGCGAAAAAAGGCGCGGGGTAGAATGCCGCCGTCTGGATGCGTGCTCTGATGCCCGTGGAGGAGCTGATGTGGGTCGAGAAGTACAGGCCTCACAAGATAGAGGACGTCATGAACCAGACGGAGGTCAAAGAGAGGCTGACCCCGCTCCTCGAGAAGCCGAAGGAGATGCCCCATCTTCTCTTCGCCGGCCCTCCCGGTTCCGGCAAGACGACCCTCGCGCAGATTGTCGCCGAGACACTGTTGGGCGACCTGAAAAACGACTACACCCTCTCGCTCAATGCGAGCGACGAGAGGGGAATAGATACCGTAAGGGAGAGGGTAAAGGTCTTCGCCAGCTACTCCGACAGGCGAGAAGGAGTGCCGTTCAGACTGGTCATTCTAGACGAGGCGGACGAGATGACCAGGGACGCGCAGACCGCCCTCAGGAGGATCATGGAGGAGAGTTCGAGGTTCACCCGTTTCATCCTCATCTGCAACTACTCTTCCAGCATAATCGAACCCATACAGAGCAGGTGCGCGATCTTCCGTTTCCAGAGGGTGGACGCGGAGAGGGTCACAAGCTACCTAAAGAAGATAGCCAAGGCGGAGGGTGTAAAGGTTACCGAGAAGGTCCTCGAGGCCATATACGAGGCGACCGGCGGAGACATGCGACAGGCGATAAACCTGCTCCAGGCTTCGTCCACCGGAGACGAGGTCACCCTGGAGAGGGTGCAGGCCGTCACCGGCGCGACGGTGAAGGCGAGGGCGTCCGAGATAATCAAACTGGCGCTGGACGGGGACTTCAACGCGGCCCGCATCAAGCTGGTTGAGCTGACGCGCGTCTACGGCATCCCGGAGACCGACTTTCTGCGGTTTGCCAACGAGACGGTCGTGTCTTCTGGGGGCGAGAGGATGGCCCAGGCGGTCAAGATCGTGGCGGAGTACGATTACAGGCTCCTGATGGGAGCGAGTCCTGAGATACAACTGACGGCCATGCTCGCGGAGCTTGCCGCCCTCAAGGACAAGTGATGCGATGGACCTGTCTCTTCCGAGGGGGATCCGGGACGTCGAGCCACAGGAGTTCGAACTGCACCAGAGGATCAGGACCGTCTTCGAGGAGCTGACCGCGGCGTACAACTTCAAGCCGATGGAACCCGCCCCGCTGGAGACGCTCTCGGTCCTTCGGGCGAAGAGCGGTACCCAGGTGGACGAGCAGATCTATCACTTCAGGGATAAGGCCGACAGGGAGATCGGGCTGCGGTTCGACCTGACGGTAGGGATGACGCGCTACGTCGTCGGCAGGAAGGGCATGAAGCCTCCCATCAAGCTCGCGTCGTACGGGGGCGTGTGGCGGTACGACGAGCCCCAGCACGCCAGGTACAGGTGGTTCTACCAGTGGGACGTCGAGGTCTTCGGGGACCAGACGGTGGACTCAGACGCCGAGGTCATGGACTTCTCCTACAACCTGTTCAAGAGACTGGGCCTGAGCGAGGTCAAGCTCCACGTGGGAGACAGAAGGGTAGTCGAGGAGTACATACGCTCGGTGCTGGGCGTCTCTTCCGACGAGAAGGCGCTGGAGATGATGCGCGCCCTCGACAAGGTCGCGAAGAAGACTCAGGGAGAGCTGATAGCCGAATACGTATCGAAGGGTGTGGGCGCGGAGGAGATGAGGAAGCTGCTCGAGTTCGGTTCGACCAGAGGCGCGCCGGCGGCCGTCGCCGGGAGACTCGGAGAAGAGGGCCTGAAGTCCGCTCAGGGCCTCTCAGAGCTCAGTGACATCCTCAGGGACAGAGGAGTCGCGAACGTGGAGTACGACCTGAGCATTGTGCGCGGCATCGACTACTACACGGCCATAGTCTTCGAGGTCAAGGACGGGGCGCGCCCCGACCTCGGTTCCCTGTGTGGAGGGGGAAGGTACGACGCCCTTCCGAGGATATTCGGGAGACCGGAGCTTGCGGCTACGGGTGCTGCCGGGGGCGTCGAGCGCATCGCCCTTTCGCTTTCGAGTTTTGCAAAAGCTGAACCAAAGTCCGTATACGTGGCCTTCACGGAGGCGGGTCTCGTCAGGGAAGCCCTCGAATCACTCTCGGAGCTCAGGGGTGCAGGAATCAGGTCTGACATAGGGATTCGCTCGAAGAACCTCCGGAGACAGCTGGAGGATGCCAGCGCGACCAACTTCAGGTGGGTCCTCATAGTGGGAAGGAAGGAGCTCGAGTCGGGAAGCCTCCTGCTGAAGGACCTGAGGGACGGGAGCGAGAGACTCGTTCCGCGTAACCAGTACCTCGAGACTATACTCTCTATGTGAGGCTCGTCAGAGGCGACTGGACGCACATCAGAATCGCCCCACCTTCCTCCAGCGTCGTAAGGAAGGGTACCTGCAGCTCGACGGCCTTCCTCCTCACCCTGAAGAGGTCCTTGCGCATCTTGTTCAGGTTGGTGTTGAGCGAGATGACGAAGGCTACCTGGCCCTTGGAGACCATATCGATCATTTCGTCGATGGTCGCGACCTTGGCGAGACCGCCCCCGAGTGCGACCGCGAGCGCCTGCGTGGTAAGGAATCTGATCCCGACGGAAGAGAAGCCGCGCAGGAGAGACCGCATCTCCTCGAGGTCGGACCTTTCGTCGGCGAGGATTATCCCCGTCTCCCCTTTCTGGGGAATGCGGATTCCAGATGCCATTAGCGCCTTACTCATCGCCTCGGGCAGCGTGTCCCCGAACGCCGCGACCTCGCCCGTCGACCGCATCTCCACGCCCACCGTGGGCTCCGCCCCCTCCATCTGCATGAACGAGAACTGGGGTGCCTTGACCGCGAACCGCTTTGGTTCCGGGACGTCCTTCAGCCCCGTAAGCTTCCCTCCCACTAGAACCGGGGCGACGAGCTCTATCAGGTTGACGCCCGTCGCCTTCGATACGAACGGCATCGAGCGCGAAGCACGCAGGTTACACTCTATGACCTGGACGTCGTCGCCCATCACGAGGAACTGGATGTTCAGCGGCCCCTTGGCACCGAGCTCGCGCGCTATCCCCCTGGTGTACTCCCTCATCTTCTCCTTGGCCGTCTCGCGGATGCTGACCGTCGGGATGGTCATGATCGCGTCTCCTGAGTGGACCCCCGCTTTCTCGACGTGCTCCATTATCGCCCCTATCACGGTCGTCTCTCCGTCCGAGATGGCATCGACCTCCACCTCCCTCGCGTCCTCCAGGAACTTGCTGATCGTGACCGGGTAGTTCGGGTTCACCTCGGCGGCCTTCACCAGGAAGCTGTCGAGGTCCCTGCTTCCCCAGATGACTCTCATGGCTGAGCCGCTAAGGACGTGCGAAGGCCTCACTATGACCGGATATCCAACCCTCTCGCAAAAGTCCCTCGCCTGTTTCGTCGACCGGAAGCTCCCCCACTTCGGCTGGGGGATGCCGAGGTTCTCAAGCAGAAAGCTGAACCTCTCCCTGTCCTCCGCCTTTTCGATGGACTCGGCGCTCGTGCCTAGTATGCTGACGCCGTTCTGGTCCAGCTCCAGGGCCAGGTCGTTGGGGATCTGGCCTCCAACGCACAGCACCACCCCAAGGGGCTTCTCCCTTTCGTAGATCCCGAGGATCCTCTCCACGGTGAGCTCCTCGAAGTAGAGCCTGTCGCTCATGTCGAAGTCCGTCGAGACCGTCTCCGGGTTGCAGTTGACTACGATTATCTCGCCTACACCGTTGGCCTTGAGCGCCCAAGCCATGTTCATGGTACCCCAGTCGAATTCGACCGAGCTGCCTATCCTGTACGGTCCCGCTCCCAGCACGAGGACCTTCCTGGCCTTGGTGGGCTTCGCCTCGTCCTCGGTGCCGTGGTACGTCATGTAGAGGTAGTTTGTCTTCGCAGGCCACTCGGCCGCGAGAGTGTCGATGGTCTTGGTCCTGGGCTCGATGCCCATCCTCTGTCGCATCGCCCGCGCGTGCTCTTCGTCCATCCCAACTGCGGCGGCAACTTGCTTGTCGGAGAAGCCCAGCCGCTTCGCGTCGCCCACCAGACTCGGGTCTCTTTCCAGTCCGTCCTTGCCCTTCTCAGAGATTCGCTGATGCATGTCGACGATGTTCTTGAACTTGCTGATGAACCAGGGGTCGATGACGCTCAGCCTGCTCACCTCGTCCTCCGGCATGCCGACCATCAGCGCCTCCAGTACGTCGAAGATTATCTGGTCGGTCGGGTTCCGGAGCCTCTCCCTGAGGACCTCGAGGTCGTCTGTCTCGACGAAACGCCTGATCACGCCGTCGTACCTGATGTTTAGCATCCTCGATGCCTTCTGGACGGACTCCTCGAAGTTCCTCCCGATGGCCATCACCTCCCCGATGGACTTCATCGCCGTCCCGATGCCCCTGGAGGCGCCCTCGAACTTCTTGGTGTCCCACCTGGGCATCTTCACGACGACATAGTCGAGGGAGGGCTCGAAGAGTGCGCTCGTGACGCCGGTGACCTTGTTCTTCAGCTCCGTGAGCGAATATCCGAGACATATCTTCGCTGCGATGTAGGCGATGGGATATCCAGTGGCCTTGGAGGCGAGCGCCGACGACCGCGAAA
Source organism: archaeon (assembly GCA_021791695.1). Classification (GTDB taxonomy): domain Archaea; phylum Thermoproteota; class Nitrososphaeria; order Nitrososphaerales; family Gagatemarchaeaceae; genus Gagatemarchaeum. The sequence goes on from JAJYWC010000006.1 coordinate 11,183, forward strand.
GCCTCGCGTTGATCTCAATCGCATTGTAGCGCTCTGAGGTGGGCTCGAGCGCGAACTGTATGTTGCACTCACCGATGATGCCACACCTCCTCGCCGCCTTCAGGGCTAGCGAGCGGAGCATGTGGTATTCGTGGTTGGTGATGGTCTGCGACGGCGCGACGACAATATTGTCGCCCGTGTGGACGCGCATGCTCAGCACGTTCTCCATGTTGCACACTATCTGTCCGTTGTCGTCCTTGTCCCTCATCACCTCGTACTCTATCTGCTTCCAGTACCCGATGTACTCCTCTATCAGCACCTGGTGCGCGATGCTCAGGTTCAGGCCGCGCTGGACTATCTCGGCGAGCTCCTTCTCGTTTCGCGCGACGCCGCCACCCCTCCCCCCGAGTGTGTACGCCACCCTGATTATCACGGGGAACCCGATCTCCCCGGCGACCCGCCGCGCCTCCTCGAGCGAGTAGGCTGGCTTGCTCCTCGGTACCGAGACGCCCACGTCCTGCATGGTCTCCTTGAACAGCTCCCTGTCCTCCGTGATCTCTATCCCGTGTATCTGGGTACCCAGCACCCTCACCCCGTACTTCTCGAGGACACCCTTCCTCCCGAGGCCCACGCCACAGTTCAGGGCCGTCTGTCCTCCGAAGCCGAGGAGTATGGCGTCCGGTCTCTCCTTGGCGATTATCTCGGTGACAAAGTCCGGGTTGACCGGCAGGAAGTAGATCCTGTCGGCTATCCGCCTATCAGTCTGTATGGTGGCGATGTTAGGGTTGACGAGCACCGACTCTACGCCCTCTTCCTTGAGCGCCTTGAGGCACTGGCTGCCGGAGTAGTCGAATTGGCGGCTGCTTTAGCAGCTTTCGCCGGCTTCTCCGATCTTGATTGCCCCGCTCCCTAGAACCAGTGCTCTTCTCACGCTTTCATGTTTCGAACCTTTTCACCTACCAACCTTCCGGACTCCATTAGCGTAACGAACCTGTCGAACACGAACTCCGTGTCGTATGGTCCAGGTGAGGCCTCCGGATGGAACTGTACTGCGATGCAGGGCTTCTTCTGGTGCACCAGTCCCTCGACGCTGTCGTCGTCTGCGTTCAAGAACCAGGGCCTGAGCTCCGTCTTCTTCAGGGTCTCGCGGGAGACCGAGTAGCCGTGGTTCTGGCTCGTCACGTAGCCCCTTCCACTGATAAGGTCGACGACTGGCTTGTTCTGCCCCCTGTGACCGTACTTCAGCTTGTACGTCTGGGCGCCCTGCGCCAGTCCCACGAGCTGGTTGCCGAGGCAGATGCCGAGAGTCGGCATCTCCGAGTCTATCAGCCGAGACGTCACCGCTATCGTATCCAGGCAGAGCTGGGGGTCTCCGGGCCCGTTGCTCACGACCACACCTGCGGGGTCGTGCTTCATGATGTCAGCGTAGCTGTAATCGAACGGAGCCCTCACGACGCTGAAGCCCCGCTTAAGCAGATTGCGGATGATGCTGAGCTTGGTCCCGCAGTCGAGCAGGACGACGGTCCTCTCGCCCCCCCCGTAGGTCCGTGCCTCCCTGGGCGAGACCTTCCTCACAAAGTCGATCGAGTCATAGCGCGTGGAGTCCCTGAGCGCCTTCAGAAGCCCCTTCCTGTTCGCAAGGCCGGACCCGCTAGCCAGCACGCCCATCATCACGCCTCTCTCCCTTATCCGCGATACCAGGGCCCTAGTGTCGATCCCGGCTATCCCCGGTATCCCCTCGTTCTTCATCCACTCGGAGACCGTCTGGGTCGAGGCCCAGTGGCTAGGCTTCTCGCACCACTCCTGCACTATGATGCCACTCGCCTTGATCGACTCCGACTCGAACTGGTTGGGCAGGCCCATCGAGTCGAGGTCCTTCATGCTCGGGACACCGTAGTTCCCGATGAGAGGATAGGTGAAGCAGAGCAGCTGGCCGGCGAAGGAAGGGTCGGTCATCGACTCGGGGTATCCCACCATCCCCGTTGTGAAGACGACCTCGGCTATGCTCGTCGTCTCGGCGCCAAAACCCTTCCCAAGAAAGAGAGACCCATCCTCCAGAACAAGGACCGCGGCATCCCCCGCCTCAGTTTTTTCCATGAAGTCTCTTAAAGAAGATATGCTCCCATCGGTCCGTTTTTAAACACTTTGACCGAGGAACGCCGATTTCAGCGTGCGAGAGCTCCTGATTCGATGCGCTTCCTCTCCTCTGTGATGAGGTCCGTCAGAGCCGTGAACGCCTTGCCGACTTCGCGCATCTTCACGACTATTATCGTGTCGGTATGGCAGCTGACCGTGTCCTCTATGTTCACGTGCCTCCTCGCTATCTGGTTGTAGAAGTTGATTATGCAGCCCGGGGTCGTGCGTATCCTTATGGGGCTCTGGACGATTATCGCTGCGTAGTCGTCCCCCTCCTCAAGGATGACCGACTCCGGCAGCTTGTCGCGTATCTTCTTGTGTAGCTTCTGGTCGAATATCAGCGTGATGGACGAGATGCTCTCGGAGACGTGGAGGAAGTCGTGCTGGTGGGTCGCGAGAAGCGAGCTGACGGCCTCGAGGGTCTTCCTCGTCTTCTCCACGGATATCTTGGAGACGTGCGTCCTGACGTTCACGACGCTCTCGGCGATGACGGCCCTGATCTCCTCCGACGCGGCGGTGTAGACGCCCCGCAGTCTCTTGAGCGAGGTTACAATGCTCTCGATGTTGACCTGCCTGCCCAGCTTCTCCGAGATCCTTGGCTGCATCATCCTCGACACGGCGCTGATGTTCGCATAGTCCCTGGCGAGAGCGTCCTGCAGGGACAGGTCGTAGTCGATTTCATCTCTGACGGCTGCTATTATGGCCCCGGGGTTGACCGATTTCGAGACAAGAGCACCTACTTTTGGGTCTATTGTGGCCAAAATCTATAAAAACGTTTCACAGAGGGACAAACTCCTTGAAAGAGAAGATAGTCCTAGCCTACTCAGGCGGGCTCGACACCTCGGTCTGCGTAAAGTGGCTTCAGGAGAAGTACGACGCCGAGGTGATAACGCTAACCTTAGACCTAGGCCAGAGAGAGGAGTTCTCGGAGATAGCGGCTCGCTCGAAGGCGACAGGGGCGGTCAAGCACTTCCAGCTAGACGCGAAAGAAGAGTACGTCACGAACTACGTGATGCCGTCTGTAGCTGCGAACGGCATGTACCAGGGCAAGTATCCTCTGGCCACCGCCCTGGGAAGGCCGCTCATCGCGACCAAGATGGTCGAGGTGGCTGAGGCGGAAGGAGCGACCGCCGTGGCCCACGGGTGTACGGGCAAGGGAAACGACCAGGTCAGGATGGACGTCACGGTGAGGGCGATGGACCCGTCACTTCGGGTGATAGCCCCCGTACGTGAGTGGAACATGAGCCGTGACCAGGAGCTGGTCTACGCCAAGGAGCACGGGATAAAGATCAAGCCATCGAACTCGGTCTTCAGCATCGACCAGAACCTCTGGGGCCGCTCCATCGAGAGCGGCCCACTGGAGGACCCGGACTTCGAGCCGCCGGTCGCCGCGTTCGAATGGGTCACGCAGCCCAGGGACGCGCCCGACACTCCCGGCTACCTCGAGCTCGGCTTCGCCGAGGGGGTACCCAAGACCCTGGACGGTGAAGAGCTGGGCGAGATAGAGCTCATCAAAAGGGTGAACCAGTTCGCAGGGAAGCACGGGGTCGGGATAATCGACCACGTCGAGGACCGTCTCGTCGGGATCAAGTCTCGCGAGGTCTACGAGGCTCCGGCGGCGCTGACGATCATCGAGGCGCACAGGGACCTGGAGCAGCTGGTGCTCACGAGACACGAACTCGCCTTCAAGAACGGGGTAGAAAGGGAATGGTCCTGGCTGGTCTACTCGGGCCTCTGGATGGAACCTCTGCGGTTCGCGCTGGACAGCTTCATCCGGACCACCCAGCGAAGAGTCAGCGGGAACGTCCGCGTCAAGCTCTACAAGGGCGGGTTGCGCGTCGTGGGCCGCACATCGAAGAACTCACTGTACAGACCGAAACTCTCCACCTACCAGAAGGATTCCACGTTCGACCAGGCATCGGCCGTCGGATTTATCGAGCTGTGGGGACTGCAGTCGAGGATCGCAGCCAAGGTGGCGTCGGAGATTACGAGAGGAAAGAATGTCGAACATCCTAAGAGGAAGCAGAGTCAAGCGCTCAAGCAAAAGAGCAAATGACTTCATCTCCTCGATAGGCTTCGACTTACCGATAGCGAAGCACGTCGTGGCGATAAACATGGCACATATGCTCGCACTGTCACGGTCGAAGGAGGTCACACCTGCGGTAGCCTCCGCATGCCTGGCCTTCCTCGACTCGCTCCCGCGAGACGTCGAGCTCGACCCTGAAACGGAGGACGTGCACCACGCTGTCGAGCAGCAAGCGGTCCGCGCCATCGGGATCGAGACGGCCGGCTTCCTGAACTTCGGGAAGAGCCGGAACGACCAGGTCGCCACCGCGATAAGGATGCAGGCTCGGGTCAGGCTCCTAGATCTGGGCGCCGCCCTTGCGCGCGTCCAGGAGGCGATAATCCTGCAGATGCGCCGACACAAGGCTGCAATAATGCCGGGATACACCCATCTGCAGCACGCGCAACCGGTGACGCTCGCGCATCACCTCCAGGCCTACTTCGATGCGCTCCAGAGGGACGTGGCCCGCGTCGAGGAAGCCTACTCCTGCGTGAACAAGTCTCCCATGGGCGCCGCCGCCTTGGCAGGAACGTCCGTCCGAGTCGACAGGGAATACGTCGCCGCGCTGCTCGGGTTCGACGGACTTGTCGAGAACGCGATGGACGCGGTCTCCTCGCGCGACTTTGCGCTGCAGAGCGCGTCCGCTGCAGCGATAGCGATGGTCAACCTCAGTCGGCTCGCGGAGGAACTGATACTATGGAGCTCCATCGAGTTCGGCTTCGTTGAGCTCGGCGACGAGTACAGCGCGACGAGCAGCATAATGCCGCAGAAGAAGAATCCAGTCGTGGCTGAGACCATCAGGGCCAAGTGCGGCTCGGTGATAGGAGGACTGACATCGATGCTGGCCATCGCCAAGGCGCTCCCGAACTCCTACAACCTCGATCTCCAGGAGGTCACGCCGCACCTCTGGAGGGCGCTTGACGACGCGACCGAGTCCGCTAGCCTCATGGCGGAGATGCTCTCGTCTGCGCGGTTTGACGAGGATGCTCTCCAGAGGTCGCTGAGCACGGACATGTCGACGGCGACTGAGCTCGCGAACCATCTCGTCGTCAAGTACCACGTTCCCTTCCGCCAGGCTCATGCGATCGTTGGCGAGCTTGTGCGCTCCGCTCTTGAGAGGAAAGCTCCCCTTGAGGCGACCGCAGCTGAGCAGATGGCCAAGGTCTCCACCAGAATAACTGGAAAACCCGTAAAGATTGATAAACACGAATTCCAAAGCGTGCTCGATGCACTCAAAACCCTGAAGTTGATACGAAGTGCAGGCGGGTCCAACCCGCTCTCAGTGTCTCGTCTTCTCCTCAAGGACGCAAAATCCGCGGAACAGAACTCATCGTGGCTCGCTGCCGCGCGCTGCGCCTTGGGTCAGGCTGACGAGCGTCTCCAAAAACAAGTTCGGGCAAACAAGAACGAGGTGAGAACATGATAGCAAAATGTGAAGAATGCGACGCGGACATTACGGTGCCGGACGATGCCATCGTGGGTGAGATAGTCCAGTGTAAGGAATGCAGCTCCGAGTATGAGGTCGTGTCGATCGGCGATGGCAAGGTAGAGCTCAAGCCGGCCGAGGTCGCCGAAGAGGACTGGGGCGAGTAGTTGAAGATCGCAATAGTCTTCGACCGCATCCGGGGCGAGGAGAAATCCCTTGCCCTGGAAGCGAAGCATGCTGGATGCACAACGGAGCTAATCGATGGTCGGACCCTGTTCTTCGAGGCGACCGCCAAGCGATCCAAGCAAAGGTTCGGAGACGTCGTGCTGCAGCGATGCATCAGCTACTATCGTTCCCTGTTTCTCACGAGGATAATGGAGAACTTCGGTACATACGTCATCAACACATCGAAGGTCTCAGACATCTGCGGGAACAAGCTCATCGGATCCATGGTGCTGGCCAAGGCGGGCGTCCCGACCCCGAGGACCTACGTCGCGCTCTCCTCCGAGGCAGTCGACCAGGCCGCCGAGGCGCTCGGCTACCCCATCGTGCTCAAACCATTCGTGGGCAGCTGGGGGAGGATGATCAGCATAGCGAAGGACGCCCAGACGCTCGACACCATAGTCGAGCTGAAGGAGTCGATCCCTAACCCGATTGAGCACATGTACTACCTGCAGGACTTCGTGGAGCGCCCGCCGAGGGACATCCGCGCGATAGTTGCAGGGGACGAGATAGTCGCGACCGTGTACCGGAATGCGGCAGCGAACGAGTGGCGCACCAATGTCGCACGCGGTGCGACAACGACCTCGTTCACGCCCGACAAGGAACTGAAAGAGATAGTCCTGAAGGCCGCCCACGCGGTCGGAGGGGGAATCCTCGGCGTGGACGTCATGGAGTCCAGCGACGGGTACGTCGTCCATGAGGTGAACAACACCGTCGAGTTCAAGGGTGCTCAGGCAGCGTCGAAGACCAAGATAGCGAAGAAGATGATAGAGTACGTCATCCGGAGCGCGAAACGCTAGATGGTGAGGGTAGGGGTCGTCGGGGCTTCGGGATACGCGGGCGGGGAACTTCTCAGGCTGCTGCTCAAGCACGGCAAGGTCGACCTGACCTTCGCCACCTCGAAGAGGAACGTGGGCGAGTACGTCTTCCGGGTGCACCCCAACCTGAGGGGCATGACCGAACTGCAGTTCATCGACAACGACGTGTCCAAGATGGCGGGACTCGCAGACCTGGTCCTGACGGCGCTCCCTCACGGTCAGTCCATCCAGATGATATCACAGCTGGCGTCCTCCGGACTCAAGGTCGTCGACCTCAGCGCGGACTTTAGGCTCAAAGACCCGGCAGACTATCCGCGCTGGTATGGGTTCGAGCATCCCAACGTCGAGCTCCTCTCCAAGTTCGTCTACGCCGTGCCAGAACTCAACAAAGACGCGATATCGAGGACCTCGCTGGCGGCGTCGCCTGGCTGCATGGCCATCACTTCGATACTGACAATGGCTCCGCTCTTCAAGCAGAAGGAAGTGGTGGTCGACCGACGGCACGTTGTCGTGGACGCCAAGATCGCGTCGTCAGGCTCTGGGGGCAAGCCGTCGCTCTCGACCCACTTCTCGGAAAGGTTTGGCGTATTGAGGCCATACAAGCCAGCCGGCCACAGACACACGGGAGAGATAGAGCAGCAGCTCTCCTGGCTTGGTGGCGAGCCGGTCACGGTCTCGATGTCGGCTCACGCGATAAACATGGTGCGCGGCATCCTCACGACGTGCCACGTCTTCTACGAGGGGGATGTCCAGAACTCCACCGTCTGGAAGATGTACAGGGGGCTCTATTCGGGCAAACCGTTCGTCCGGCTGGTCAAGGACAAGAAGGGTCCCTTCCGTCTTCCCGACCCAAAGGTCGTCATCGGATCGAACTTCTGCGACATAGGCTTCGAGATAGACGAGCGCGGTCACAGGATAGTCGCAATAGGCGCCATTGACAACCTCATCAAGGGCGCTGCTGGGAACGCGGTCCAGGTGATGAACATCATGCTCGGCCTCGACGAGAAACAGGGCATCTACGACGCTCCGCTACACCCGGTGTGACAATGTGAAGGTCGTCATAAAACTGGGCGGGGACCTCGTCAAGGGGACTCTCCCTTCTGAACTGCTCAATGACATCGGCAGCCTATCCAAGCATCATCAGATTATGCTAGTCCACGGAGGTGGTGACGTGGTGACGGAGACTGCGGCGAAGTTGGGCAAACCCCAGAAGTTCGTCGTGTCACCGGACGGGATACGGAGCCGCTATACGGACCGCGAGACCATGGACATCTTCACAATGGTAATGAGCGGTCTCATAGCCAAGAAGCTGGTCGAGACGCTCGCAAAGGCGGGCATCAGGGCTGTCTCAATTTCAGGCCTGGACGGAGGGGTGCTGCGCGCGAGCAGGAAGAAGAAGCTCGTGATAGTGGACGAAAGAGGGAGAAAGATGATTATCGACGGAGGATACACGGGCAGGATGCAGACCGCTGACCCGACGGTGCCGGACGTGCTCCTCGAGAAGGGCTTCATCCCAGTGGTATCTCCGGTAGCCATGGGAGAAGAATCGGAGCCCCTCAACGTCGACTCTGACAGGGCCGCCGCCTACCTCGCGATGGGTTCCAAGGCTGGTGCCATCCTCTTCCTCACCGACGTAAGGGGGCTCACTCTGGAAGGCAGGTTCGTAGACAGGCTCACGGTCGAGCAAGCGCGGCAGTCTGTCCCGAAGATAGGGTTTGGTATGCAGAAGAAGATCCTGGCTGGGATAGAGGCGATGGAAGGCGGAGTGAAGGAAGTGATAGTCGCATCCGGATTCGGCGCTGCCCCTGTCACGGCCGCGATTGAGCACCGGGGCTGCACGGTGATCGGTTCATGATGAACGTCATGCAAACGGAGGACGAGTACGGCCCGCAGACGTACCAGAAGTATCCGGTCGTCATAGTGCGCGGGTCCGGAGCAGAGCTCTGGGACGACGCCGGGAACCGGTACATCGACTGCATGGGAGGATACGGAGTGGCGATCGTCGGCCACTCGAACCCCGCAGTCGTCGCGGCGATCAAGGCCCAGGCCGAGAAGCTGATCACCTGCCACGGGTCGCTCTACAACGACGCGCGCGCGGAATTCTTCGAGAAGCTCGTCGCGTGCTCCCCGAAGGGTCTCGATTCTGCCTTCCTCTCGAACAGCGGGGCGGAAGCGAACGAGGTCGCCCTGAAGCTTGCGAAGAAGTACACCGGCAAGAAGGGAATAATCGCCATGAAGGGCGCCTATCACGGGAAGACCGCCGGTGCCCTCTCGGCGACGTGGAACAAGAAGTACAAGGAGGCCTTCGAACCGCTCGTACCCAACTACAGTCACGTCACCTACGGCGACCTAGCCGAGCTTGAGGCTGCGGTAGGGCCCGACACGGCCGCGGTGATCGTCGAGCCCGTCCAGGGGGAAGGTGGTATCATCCTGCCGCCCGAGGGATACATGAAGGGCGTGAGAGAGGTCTGCGACAGGAAAGGCATCCTGATGATCGCAGACGAAGTGCAGAGCGGCCTGGGAAGGACCGGCAAGCTCTGGGCCGTCCAGAACTGGGGCGTGGTGCCCGACATCATGACCGCGGCAAAGGGGCTTGCGGGCGGAGTCCCGATAGGTGCGACGGTCACGAGGAAGGAGGTGATGCACGTCCTGAAGAAGGGCGAGCAGACCAGCACCTTCGGAGGGAACCCCCTATCCTGCGCCGCGGGTTCGGCAACCCTGGATTACATCATCAAGAACGACCTGCCCGGGCAGGCAGTCACCAAGGGAGCGTTCTTCCTTCAGCAGCTGAAGTTCCTGGGTTCGAGACACAACATAACCAGGGAGGCCAGGGGGATAGGCCTGATGCTGGCGTTCGAGATGCGCGTCGACATCCAGAACATCATACTCAACTCGGTCAAGGACCGAGTCATCTATACGTACTCGGGGAGGACCATCCTGCGGCTGCTCCCTCCACTGGTGATAACCGAGACACAGATCCGGTGCGTCATCGACTCGCTGGACAAGGTTCTCTCGATGGAGAAGAGGGCGAATGGATAGGCTGGACGAACAGATCGTCGCGCTCCTCAGGGAGGACTCGCGGCTCTCCTTCGTCGAGATAGCGTCCAAAGTGAAGCTCTCCGAGGCTGCGGTCAGGAGACGGGTCGCGAACCTCGCGAGCTCCGGCGTCATCCGCAAGTTCACCGTCGAGCTGAACGAGCCCGAGCTGACCAGCGCCATCACCTACATCTCGGTCAGCCCCTCACATCCGACCTCGGAGGTCAGCAAGAGCATCCGCGGCATCGTCGGAGTAGAGACGATCTACGAGACTACAGGACAGTTCGACATAGCCGTCATCATCAAGGGTCCAAACATAGCTGAAGTCAACAAGTCGGTAGAAGAGATTCGCAGGTTGACCGGCGTTATCAACACGAATACCACCATCGTGCTGCGCACTATCCGTTAAGCGGAGACGAATATCGTTAATAATGTCCCCGGGGACCAGTCGGAAACCCTAGTAGCTGGTAAGATGTCGTCGTTCACTATCCTCTATGACGTTATCCGGTGGGAGGAGAAGGCCATAGCGGACGCTGCGAAGAAGAGGGGGATCGACGTCCACCTGGTCGACGCGCGCGAGATGGCGCTCGAGGTCACCTCGAAGAGCTCGGGAATCGAGGACCACGTCGTGCTCGAGCGCTGCGTGAGCCACTACCGGAACATACACGCGACCGCTGCACTGGAATCGATGGGCCACAGGGTCGTCAACAGCTTCCAGACCGCCAACATCTCGAGCAACAAGCTGTTCTGCAGCCTCGCGCTCGCCAAAGCGGGCATACCCACTCCGCGCACCTTCCTCGCCTTCACCGAAGCCTCGGCAAAAAAGTCGTTGGAGAAACTGGGCTATCCCGGGGTGATCAAGCCGGTCGTGGGGAGCTGGGGCAGGCTCTCTGCCCTGGTCAAGGACGAGGACTTTGCGACCGCCGTAATCGAGGACCGCGAGTACATGTATCCCATGTACCAGGTCTACTACATTCAGGAGTTCGTGAAACGACCGCCGAGGGACATCAGGTCGTTCGTAGTCGGGGGGAAGACGATCGCCGCGATCTACAGGCTGTCCTCCACGGATTGGAGGACGAACACCGCGAGGGGAGGCAAGGCGATACCGTGCCCGGTCACGGAGGAGCTGAACGACCTTTCGATAAGGTCTGCCAAGGCCGTGGGCGGGGAGATCGTCGGGGTGGACCTGATGGAATCCGCCCAGGGCATGCTCGTCCATGAGGTAAACAACACGACCGAGTTCAAGAACACCGTGCCCGCCACGGGTATCGACATCCCCGGATTCATGGTAGACTATCTCGCCTCGCTGGAGAAGAGATAGCCCGTGCAAGAGGAACTCGAGCTCCTCCTAGACTCGCTGGAGGTTTACTCCCCTTCAACGAAGGAAGGGGCGATGTCCGCGCTCCTTCAGGACAGGATGCGCAGGCTCGGCTTCAGGAACGTGCGCACGGATGAGGCGGGGAACGCAATCGGTGAGGTCGGATCGGGGAGACCCCATCTGCTCCTCTGCGGGCACATGGACACGATACCCGGTCGGCTCCCCGTGAGGCGCGAAGGCGACCGAATCTACGGAAGGGGCGCGGCCGACGCCAAGTCTCCCATGTGCGCCATGATATCTGCAGCTTCGCAGTTCGACGGGCCGCTGCACGTGACGGTCGCATGCGTCACGCGGGAGGAAGGAGACAGCCTCGGCGTCAACACACTGATAGACGCTGGCGGAGACTATGACGCGGCGGTCTTCGGTGAGCCCGGAGGTGCGCAGAGGCTCGCAGTGGGCTACAGGGGGAGGATCGAGGCGCGCCTGACCGTCGGCACCCCTGGAGGTCATGCAGCTTCATCCTGGCTTCATCCTAGTGCTGTAGACCACGCCCTGCAGGTCTTCTCGAGGATGAAGGCGTACGAGAGGCGTAAGCAGGTCGACGATGACCACTTCCGCTCGGTCAACATCTCGCTCACGCTCATCCGCGGGGGTAGTTACTCCAACGTCATCCCAAGGAGGTGCGCCGTCACGCTCGACGTAAGGATTCCCCCGGGCCTTTCCGCTCACGACGTGAAGTCCGAGCTGACAGCCATCGTCGAGAATCACGCCCACCGGAGTCCGGGCGTCGCGCTGAAGCTGGCGTTCGTGGAGCCCACGGAGCCCTACGAGGCACCGACCGACTCCCTGGTGGTCCGGACCTTTCAGCGCTCGATACTCATGAACCTGAAGACCCGACCAATTTTCACGCATAAGACCGGGACAGGAGACATGAACACGATGGCCGAGAGGATGGGGATTCCGTGCGTCACCTACGGCCCGGGGGACTCCAAGCTCGAGCACACCGACGGCGAATTCGTGGAGGTCTCCGACTACCTGAACTCCATATCGGTGTTGAAGGGCGTCCTCGGAGAGTTCGGCAAGCTTTCTTCCGCGCGCTAGTGCCGCGCTTCAGAAAAGAAGATAACACGACCTCCGGAGAGCTGGTGCTCCGAGATTTTTTTGTTGACGAGCGCACCAGCCAGCGTCGCGGGAGAGAAAAACAAAGGGCAGGGCTGGATGTGGTCTGTCCTTCCGCTCAACGCCGGGGTGCAGGGTTTCAGCACGATGGTGCCTCTCTACATCCTGTTCCTTGGCGGTAACGTCGTCCAGGTTGCGCTCTTCACCACGCTCTACAACGCGGTCCTGATCCCGTCTTCGATATTCTGGGGGCGGCTCACCGACCGATGGGCCCGGAGAAGGGTCTTCTTCGTAATCACCTGCCTTGGGACGACGGTCTTCTTCGCGGCCATGTTCCTCCTGCCCAACCTGGACGACCTGGCCGCCTTGTACGGGGGCCTGGGGTTCGTCGTTAGCGCGAACGCGGTGGCGGCAAACCTGCTGGTGATGGAGACTTCCGAGAAGAAGAACTGGATATCCTCATACTCCAACCTCTCGCTCGTCTCGAACCTCGGGTCAATAATCGGAGTCGCGGTAGGTTTCGTCTGGGCGAGCGCTCTGCCGCTGGGGGCGTTCCTCATCTTCTGCGCTGCGGCGACGGCCGCGTCAGTCGTGCTGTCCTACGCGTTGATCTCGGAACCCGTCCTGCCGCTCGAGGCTGAGCATGCGCCGCTCAATCCTGCGAGGGTGCTGCACGGGGTGACCTCGTTCGTCCACCACTTCGTCGTCTCGAGAGGGATGGCAAAGGACGCGCTGAGAGTCCTCCGTGCCACGCGCGCGGGGGCGATCACGGGCAGGGTGCTGTTGTTCTTCTCGACCTTCCTTTTTACGACGTCGAGCGCGTTCCTGAACACGTCGTTCAGCCCCTTCCTTGTCGACTCGGCCGTCACGGACAACGAGGTCTTCGCCATATCGCTGGTCAACATCATCATCCAGACGATGGCCTACCGCTGGATGGGGAGTTTCATCAAGAGGCTCGGCGGCGTAAGGATAGGCCCGAACTCGGTCCTGCTTCGCACGTTCCTCTACATGGTCTTCGCGGGTGCGGCTCTTGTGTCCCGGGGGACCCTTCTCTTCCTCATCGCGTCGGTCGTCTATGCTGCGACGGGAGTGGCCTACGCTCTCTGGAACTCCTCCACGTCGGTGACGCTGCTCTCCAACCTCGGCCCGGGCCGTCAGGGAAACCTCCTGGGAGGGTACGCAGCGCTTGGCGCTCTCGGAACCGTAGCCGGTTCGCTCTTCACGGGCTACATCTCCTACTATGACGGGTACTCCACGACCTTCACGGTGGCGGCGGCGATAATGCTTGGCTCATTCTTCGTGCTGGAAGCCGCCCTTAAGGCGCTGGGCTATACGCAAAGACAGGCACCTACCGAGAGCCGCTGAGCTGTCAGTTCACGAGCTTGTACTTCAGGCGAGCATTACTAAGGGCGGATATCAGCGACTTGGTGTGCTCCATGTTCTGGGTCTCGAGGGTAAGCGTGACCTCGGCCCTGCCTATGGGGATGTCCTTCCCTACCCTGTCGTGCTCGACCTTCACGACGTTGGCCCTTGACAGCGCGACCACGTCGAGGATGTCCTTCAGCGCGCCCGGCTTGTCCGATAGCGTCACCTTGACCCTCAGCAGCCTGTGCTCGCGTTCCAGTCCCTTGGCCACAATCTGATCGAGCGTATACATGTCGATGTTCCCTCCGCTTACGACGATGCCGCAGGGACCCGCCGGCGCCCTCACCACGCCGGCCAGGCAGGCGCCTACGCCGGCAGCGCCTGCCGGTTCAGCGACGGTCTTGATCCTCTCAAGCATCACGAATATGGCCTCGGCTATGTCCTCGTCGCTGACGAGGACCACGTCATCGACCAGCTTCCTCACCAGCTTGTAGTCGAGCTTACCGGGCTGCTTCACGGCGATGCCATCCGCTATCGTCTCCTCGGCCTTGAACGGGACTATCCGGGCCGTCTTGAAGGCCATGTACATGCCCGGAAACGCCTGCGACTGGACCCCGATGACCTTCACCTTGGGCTTGATCGCTTTGACGGCCACGGCGATACCCGATATCAGGCCACCGCCTCCGACCGGCACGACTATGGTCTCCAACTCGGGTGCCGAATCGAGCATCTCCAGCCCTACGGTCCCCTGTCCCGCTATGACCTTCGGGTCGTCGAAAGGATGTACGAAGATGGAACCCTCCTTCTCAGCGACCTTCTTGGCCATCTCGAGGGTCTCATCGAATATCTTTCCGTGCAGGATTACTCTGGCACCGTAGCCTTTGGTGGCGTCAACCTTGGCCGGTGAGGCACCCTCGGGCATCACGATCGTCGACTTGGTGTCGAGGAGCGTCGCAGCGTGTGCGACGCCCTGCGCATGGTTTCCCGCCGATGCTGCCACCACGCCCCTCTGCCTCTCGGAATCTGACAGCGAGTGTATCTTGTTGTACGCTCCCCTGAGCTTGAAAGACCCGGTCCTCTGCGTGTTCTCCATCTTCAGGAGGAGGTCCATGCCCGACAGCTCGCTGAGGACTCGCGACCTGTCTAGCGAGGTCAGCCGAACCGCTCCCTTGAGGACCTCGGCAGCGGCTTCAACGTCCTTCAGCGTGACGTCCTGCTCGCTCATGCGGCTTCAACCTTCGAACGGGTCGCCGAGGTTCCAGTCCGGGCTCCTGTACTTCTCGAGGAGGGATTCGGCCGCGTTCCGCTCCCTTTCGTTAGGCGTGTCTGTTTCAAGCTCTCTCCCTGTCTTCCCGGCGGCAGCTTCCCTTAGCGATGCGATAAATGAAGATAGCTCGATACCCGTGTTGGCCATCTTCATCGGCCTGCTCCTCACATACCTCCTCTCCAGGCGGACCTTGGCGGGTTCGGTGAGCCTCTTTGCCTCCTCCAGGTCGGCCGTCAACAGGAACGTGCCGTGACACAGGACACCGTCCTTGGCGATGTACCCCGCCATCCCGCTCACCTTGCCGCCCCCGGAAACTATCCTGTTGGGCTCCTCGAGCCAGGTCTCGACACCACACCTGGCCGATGCGCGATTGACCAGCTCCGCGGCCATGCCGAAGAGCTCGGTCACGCCCCACACGTACTTCACCGTCCCCGACGAAAATCTCCTTCCCACGAACAGCGACCAGTTCACGTTCCCAGGCCCATGGTAGACCGTCCCACCTGCGGTAATCCTCCTGACCACCGGGATACCTGCAGCGGCGCAGTAGTCCAGGTCCGTCTCGTATCGGGGGAGCTGGGCCCGGCCCACAACGACGGACCTCTCGTTGGTCCACACCCTCAGAATCATCCCCCGGTTCTCCCTCAGCAGCGCCTCCTCCATGGCGAGGTTCGCGTGGGCGCCCCTGGCTCCTTCCAGGATGAACCTGCACGGTCCGTCCGCCTCGACGCTGTCGCTCAAGCGACCCGCCGAAGTCGCGCAGAGCTTTAAAGCCACAGCCGTGCCCGCGCGTCCGTCTTGTCCAGGTCGAGCTACCGTCTGCTGCCCAACGTCGCGCTCGCGGATATAGCGTTCAGGGCGAATGCTGGGTCCCCCAGCGAGCTGTTCGAGTCCTGCTCCCGCGCCCTTACCGATGTTATGGTCGACCGTCGGAGCCTCAGAGCCGTAGAGACCAGGACGCTTGTGCTCAGGGCCGAGGGCCTGGACGGCCTCCTCTATGACTTTCTGACCCAGCTGATAATAATCAAGGACGTCGACTCCCTCCTGTTCAAGGAGTTCGACGTGAAGGTCGACAGGGAGGGCAAGAGCCTCACCTCCGAGCTCCGCGGAGAGCCTATCGACCGGGAAAGGCACAGGCTGCGTAACGATGTGAAAGCTGTGACGATGTACATGTTCGGGGTAAAGCGGAGCGGAGCGCGCTACTCGGCCACAGTAGTACTGGACATCTAGCGGGTGGCGTCTACAAAGACTTAAAGTCTGACGCGATTTCGTCCGCCGGACATATCCGGTTATTTCAGTTGTCAGCCTCCTCTAAGTTCAAACAGGTGTCGGACGTCGTGTGGGAGGTACCCACCTCCTACAAGGAAGGGATGAACGTCCCTGCGCGCATCTACGCCACGAAGAAGCTGCTCGACGGGATGGACCAGGGGGTCTTCGAGCAGGTCACCAATGTCGCCGCTCTTCCCGGGATCGAACGCTACTCGTACGCGATGGCCGACGCCCACTGGGGGTATGGCTTCCCGATAGGCGGAGTCGCAGCGTTCGACCCCGAGAAGGGTGTCATATCCCCCGGGGGGATAGGCTTCGATGTGAACTGCGGGATGCGCCTCATCCGCACCAACCTCCGCTACAAGGACGTCAAGCCCAAGATCAAGGAGCTGGTCGACCTTCTCTTCCGACTGGTGCCCGCCGGGGTTGGCGTCAAGGGTGCAGTACGTCTAAACCAGGGCCAGTTCGAAGAGGTCATGCGCTGGGGAGTAAGATGGTGCGGCGAGAACGGTTACGGCTGGAAGGAGGATGCCGACATGGTCGAGGAAGGAGGATACATCAAGGGCGCCGACCCGTCGAAGGTGAGCAGGCAGGCGTCGAGCCGTGGGATCAGCCAGCTCGGGACGCTCGGCTCGGGCAACCACTACCTCGAGATTCAGCAGGTGGACCCGGCCCGGTTCTTCGACGCAAAGATGGGAAAACACTTCGGCCTCGTGGAGGATGATCAGGTGGTAATCATGATTCACTGCGGAAGCAGGGGTTTCGGTCACCAGGTCGGCTCCGACTACCTCCGCATCTTCGACGGCGCCATGAAGAGATACGGCATAACCGTCAAAGATAGGGAGCTATCGTGCGCCCCATTCTCCTCCAAGGAGGGGACCGACTACTACGGCGCGATGGTCTGCGCGGCGAACATGGCGTTTGCTAATAGGCAGGTCATCGTGCAGAGAGTGCGGGAGGCCTTCAAGACCGTCTTCAAGAAGGATGCTGAGGCGCTCGACATGCACATCATCTATGATGTGTGCCACAACATCGCGAAGGTCGAGAGGCACGCGCTCGACGGCGCCAGCAAGGACGTCGTGGTCCACAGGAAGGGGGCGACGCGAAGCTTTGGCCCGGGTCATCGCGACATCCCGTTGCCATACCGCGATATCGGGCAGCCCGTTATCATCGGCGGGTCGATGGAGACGGGCTCCTATCTGCTGCTGGGGACGTCCAAGGCGATGACTGAGACCTTCGGCTCGACTGCGCACGGTTCTGGAAGGACGATGTCGAGGACGGCCGCGAAGAAGCAGGTGCGCGGCGAGGAGCTGCAGAGAAGCATGGAGAAGAGAGGGATCTACGTCAAGGCTGCCACTTACGAGGGCCTGGCGGAGGAGGCGGGAATGGCCTACAAGGACATCTCTGAGGTCGTCGACACCATGGACAGAGCCGGCATATCGAAGAAGGTCGCGGCACTGAAACCGCTGGGCAACATCAAGGGCTAGCCGATGTAGCCCGGCTGTCCCGTCTGGTTCTGGCGCGGGCCGCTCTCCTGCTCGGTCATGCGCTGGATCTGCCCCATGACCTGCTTCACCTCCCTTGCCTTGTCCCTTAGGCTGGCCAGGTCGATCTTGAGCTTCAGAGCCCGCGAAAGCAAGTCCAGCACGACCTCCGAAGCCGCTGGGTCGACGAGGTATCCAGAGGTCTCCCCCAAGAGGCATGCGCCCTCCATCCCGTAGAGCTTCGCCATCCCAGTTACGATGCCGTTCATCCCGCTGATAGCGCCTTCCTTCATGAGCTTGACGCCGTCTTCGTTCATCCTAGCGGCGAGCTCACGCGAGGTAGCCGCACCGAAGACTCTCTGCTCGGCCGTGAACGTCCCAGTTATGTAGGCTGCCAGGGAGAAGACCAGCTTCACTCCGTGCTTCTTGGCACAGTCGAGCACCCATCGCGACAGCTCGTACTCGCCATCGGTCGTGGCCGGCTGAGCGTCTGCCGTGAATACGAGGAGGTCCGCGCGCTGTCCGGTTTCGCAGAGGTAGAACTCCCCCCTGATCTGCTTGACGATGCCGTCCTCGCCCACGTTCGCGTTCGGCGGAAAGTCGGCCGAGTACGCCTCGGCGAATTTCCTTCCCCTGAAGGCCTCGATGAGATGGTCGACTGCCAGCTTCCCCACGAAGCCGCTCCCCGGCATGCCGCAGACAAGGATAGGTTCCTTCGGGCTGGGTTCGAAGATCTCGGCGGTCACTATGCCTGCGGTACTCAAGACGTCTCATCTTCCTCCTTCTTCAGCTTGAACTTGTCGGCGAGGTCCACAAACTTGCCCCTCTCCTGGACCTTGATGGAGGTCTTCAGGCTGAACCTCAGGCCGATGGCCCTGAATATCTCCAGGAGCTCTCCTCCGCTGATCATCTCCGTCTTGGGATTCTGCTTCAGGAACTTCGCGAGCTGGTCGACGACGATGGGCGCCTCCTTCGGGTAGTGTGCGTAGGCCGCGTCGAGGACCTCGTCTCCCCTGTCGTACAGCCTGGAGAGAAGGACCTCCCTGCTGCTCTTCTCAACCGGCTTCTCCGGCTTCGGAGCCGAGGCTAGCTCGATCCGCCTCTTCAGGTCAGCCAACTTGCGCGCGTTGATGCGCTCCAGCTCGGAGTCTTCCGACAAGGTCTGAACGAACGCCTCGAGGTTGGAGTTAAATCCCTTTCTGAGAGTGACGAGTCTCACGAATCACCGGGGTGGCCGCTTATACTCTGCTTGCGTGTTCTTTCCGGATGATACGCGGGTACTGCACAAGATGCCGCAGAGCGGTCGGAGGCTTTCGGAATCCTACGCCATGGCAGTGCCACCGGTGCAGGAGTCTCTACTGTGAGCGGTGCTGCAAGAAGAAGGTCGGCTGGCTGTTCAAGAAGCCGGTCTGCCCGGAGTGCGGGATCGAGCTCGCTGAGGGTGGTTCCTCGTATCCTGGTTACGTCTCGAGAAGGACCGACCCCCCGTGGCCCTGGCATTGAGCCGTAGCTGCCCTCCGGTTGAGTTAAATCTTCGTCGTCGAGTGGCCCCGCAATGACCGCCCGGGGCGGCCCCATCTCTCCTATTCCATCGGGTCCCGCAACGCTGCCGACGAGTAACACTTCCAAGGACAAGGGGTATCCGACCCGCGTGCTCCTAACCGTCACCGCCGTCGCGCTCCTCGTCAACTACGTCGAGACGATGGTGATACCCGGCGTGCCGAAGATCCAGGCCGACTTCTCGACTACGGCGACCATCGCCTCGTGGATCACGTCTGCCTTCCTCATCGTCGGGAGTGCCGTCGCCCCGCTGTTCGGCAAGCTTGGGGACACCTACGGCAAGAAGAGGATGATCCTCGTCTCGCTCAGTTTCTATACCTTCGGTGTCGGGATCGCCGGGTTCTCCCCTTCGATATACTTCTTGCTTTTTGCACGTGCGGTCCAGGGCGTCGGGTTCGCAATTGTCCCGCTCGCGCTGGCGATAATCACCGATACCTTTCCCAGAGAGAGGATCGCCGTGGCCCAGGGGATCATCAGCGGGACCTTCGCCATAGGCGCCGCGCTGGGGCTGATAGTCGGCTCCTACGTGGTCCAGGACCTGGGCTGGCAGTACGCGTTTCACAGCGCCTTCGTGCTGAGCATCGTACTCTTCGCGCTCGTCCTGAGAATCATAAGACGCGACTCTCCCGGGACGAAACGCAAGGTCGACTACTTGGGCGCCTTGATACTGATGTCGGGCGTCACGCTGCTTCTCGTCTACGCGACGGAGGGACCGTCAATGGGATGGCTCAGCTACGGGGAGGTCGTCTTCTTGGTCCCCGGGCTGCTGCTGACCTCCTTCTTCTTCGTCTTCGAGAGGAGCAGACAGGAGCCGCTGATACGGCTGGACCTGCTGAGGATAAGGAACGTCTTCGTGGCCAACCTCATAGGGATTGTCTCGGGGATCGTCATGTTCCTGCTCTTCTTCGCCATAGTCTACTACGCAGAACTGCCGGCCGGATTCGGACTCAACCTGGGTATAATCGCGACCGGACTGACGATGGCGCCAGCAACCCTGGCCATGCTCGTGGCGGGACCTCTCGCAGGGAGGATGGTGGTCCGAGTCGGCCCCAAGCCGATGCTCGTCCTCGGAGGGCTGGCCATGATAACTGGGCTCAGCCTGTTCATTATGAACAGGGCGACGACCCTCGACCTCACGCTGGACCTGGTCTTCGCCCTCATCGGCATCGTCTGCACCATAATACCTATCGTCAACATGATCTCCGTCTCCCTCCCGCGCGAGACGATCGCCGTCGGGTTGGGCATCAACACCATGCTGAGGAACCTCGGGGGCGCGATAGGACCCGTGGTCGCCACGGCCATAATGACGACCTACACGGCGCCGCTGCTCATCCAGGGACATCCGGTGCCGGGGACCAACCTCCCGACAGCAGCCGCGTTCAACATAGTCTTCGGTATAGGGCTCGCGCTTACGGCCGTCGTGATAACGCTCAGCCTCACAGGCAAGAACTATACGTTCAGGTCCGACGCCTCGAAGGAGCAACAGCCCGCCACAGCCGCGGCCCACTGATCCCTGCTGCCCGCTGCGACCGGCAGGATTCGTTGGGGAGGTCGCTGGTTATGGCTGAGTGATCTTGATAGCTTGTGTAGGGCAAGAGGTCTCGCACGCCATGCAGAATATGCAGTCGGCCTCTCTCGTCGGGTCGGACTTGTCGGTCCTGTACTGGTCCCACTCCGGAGTACCCGGAGCGACGATCTTCTCCTTCCCTGTACCCGACTGACCTGGGTTGAGGAGCCACTCGAACACGAAAACCGGGCAGACATCCATGCAGACGCCATCCGCAATACACGCTTCGAAGTCGACGGCGACCGCTGTCCCGTGGATACCGTTTTTCGTCGGATATGGTTTTCCGTCAGCGTCGATTCTGTCCTTGCCGGCTGCCCTAACCTTGTGCGCGACGTGCTCTCCGGTCTCCGGGAACTCGTCGGGCTTCTGCAGGAAGTTCGGGTCTATGGCCTTTGTCTTGTAATCGACTTCATGAACCAATTAGATGTCCTTTGAGCGCCTTTTCCGTCCCAGTTATAAATTTGTCCTCAACTACGAGGATCTCCTGCGTGTTTCGTAGGTGCCGTCGTCCCTGACCACGAAGACATCTATGGGCCTCGGCGTGAAGATCCCCGACTCGATGACGCCGGCTATCGCCTTGATCTCCATCTCGAGAACCTCCGGCCTGGCGACCGGCTTGAAGAGCGTGTCGAAGACCAGGTTGCCATTCTCAGTGTAGAACGGGAACCCTCTCTCCCCCAGCCTCAGACGAGGCTCGCCACCCAGGGAGAGCAGACCCTCAGCGACGGGGACCCTGGCGAAGGGGTGAGCCTCCACTGGCACCCTGACCTCGCCCGAGCAGAGCTTCGTGACCAGCTTCCTCTGGTCGACTATTATCGCGGTCCTCTTGGTGTTGTCGATGAGCACCTTCTCCCTGAACAGTGCCCCGCCGCCTCCCTTGATCAGGTTGAGGTCAGAGTCGACCTGGTCCGCTCCGTCGACCACAAGGTCGAGCGAGGACCTGTCCATCAAGCTCGTCTCCTCTCGGACGGACCGGGCGACGAGGGCGATCTGGAGCGACGTCGGCACCCATCTCACCCTGACGTTCCTCTTCCTGAGCTCTCTTGAGATAGTGGGCAGGACCGCCGCCATCGTGGTCCCGCTCCCGAGACCCACCAGAGCCCCGTTCCTCATCTTGTCCGCTATGGCCCTAGCAACCTGCTCGAGGCTGGCCGCTCTTCCGTCCTTCAAGCCTGCTCCGTCTCTTTCCTGGTGTCAATCTCTTCCAGCTTTGCGAGCGCGTCCATGACCTCGTCGCGGAGCGCCTTGACCCGCTTCTCGCCGTCGCTCTCGTCTCTCCGGGCGGGCGACTTCCTCTCGACGGCCCTCTCGAGGTCGTCGGGCGGTGCCGTGGCTGATGCAGCGACCACGGTCGCAACGGAGGCCGTCGCGCGGGCCGGCCTGGGCGGCTCGGGCCTCGCCTCCTCGCGCATCGGCCGCATCCTCTCCTTTGCCTGGTCGAGCCGCGATTCTATGTTCTGAATCTTCTCCCTGAACAGCGATACCAGCTCGTCCCTGAGGCCCTCCAGCTCGCCCACCTCCACGACGAGCTCCTTGTCCCTGAGCTTCGCCTCGAACTCCCGTATCTGGGAACTGTACCGCCTCGCTATCATCTCCCTCTCTTCTCTCGTGATCTGGCCCTCGCTCTCCGCCTCGTAGACCTTGGTGAGCGCCGCCGAGAGCAGGTCCCTCTCAAGGATGAGGGTTCGCATCTCCCTCTTGGACGCCTCTAGTTCCTCGACCGTCACCGATTTCTTCCTGAGCTGGCCCGAGGAGTCCCTCTGGACCACCTGCACCCTGGTCCGCCCCGACCTGCCAGAGAAGACAAAATAAGACACGGCGATCCCAACCGCGGCACCGGTACCGACTCCTAGAGCCAGAGTGGTTGGGTCTACTGACAAAATGACCGCTCTATCAATCTCGCCCGACAGAGAATATAAGTTTAGAACTTCATCCCGGGGGTGGAGATATCATTATGATGTTGTCTCCTCTTACGATGAGCGTTCCCAGGCTGGTGGACTTGCCGTCCTCGCTCACCTCCTCGGCATTCTCGAGTGAGAGGTTCATGTGCTGGTCGAAGCCCTGAAGCGAACCCCGGATGACTTTGCTGCCCTTGAGTTTGATCAGGACGATCTTGCCTAGGCTCTGGTCGAGCACCTTGATTGCCATGTCGACGGACATCGTATCACTGGGCCTTTGACTGGGATGATAGAGCGGCTTTATTAAACTGATGGGTGCGGAAGGCCCAGATTGAAAAGACACTTCGCGTCGAAAAGCGACTCTCGCGATTACATCGAGAGGGCACAGAGTTCATGTGGTATCGCCCTGGAGGTGCCGCGCTCTGCGCAGGTCGAGCTGATAGAACCGGAAGAGGGCATCAGGTTCCTCGTTGTCGACGGGAAGTACACCTTCGTGGAGACGGCAGGATCGATCCTGCCCTTCGTCGGTTCCAGAGACCTCGTCTCACTACTCCCGTCTGCATTCATCGACGACGGAGCGATCAAGTTCATCCTGAAGGGCGCGGACGTCATGAGGCCCGGGATATCCAAGTTCGACGACTGGGGCCCGTCAGAGAAGCTGTTGGTGATTCGCGACGTCGAGAAGGGGCGTGCTCTCGCCATCGGACGGTCTCTCGTGCCAAGCTCGGAGATGACGGCCATGTCGAAGGGGGTCGTCATCAAGAACCTCCACAACGCAGGGGACAGGGTGTGGGAGTCCTACAAGAAACTCTAGATGGACAATTCGTTCATCTATGTTTAAATGGGGGAACAGGATGCTTCCCAGTGTAACGAGCAGTTGGAATCAGGTTTGAGCGAAGAGACGGACTCCCGGGAGAAAGGGAGTGACATCCTCCTCAAGGCGCTGCAACTCAAGAGCGTGGAGGACATACCGAAGATACAGGAAGACGTCGCCAAGCGCGTCATAGTGATACTCAGGGTAACCCCCCTCGCGCAGAAGAACATCGAGGAGCTCAAGGGTGCGGTTGAGCAGCTCTATGAGTTCGCGACGTCGATCGGCGGAGATATCGCCAGGCTGGGAGAAGAACGTGTCGTCATAACGCCCCCCGGCGTCCGGATCTGGAGAGGCGCCCTCTCCTAGTATACCCTGATAGCTTCCTGGACCGCCGGCCTCAACGTCGGCACGCGGTATATCCTCTGTATCACGTAGGCAAGGTTCTCGAGCTTCCTCTTGTCTCCGTGGTTCACGATGACCTGTTGGAGCTTCGGCCTCATCTTCCCGATGAAGCGGATTATCTGGTTGTAGTCGCTGTGACCACTGAACCCGTCAACCTTCTGGACCTGACAGTTGACGTCTACTATCTTGATCTTTCCGTTGTCGCCGACCAGGCTCGCCTGGTGCGCACCGTCGAGCACCCTCCTCCCCAGCGTCCCCTGCACCTGGTACGAGACGAAGAGTATCTTGTTCCTGTCTGATGGAGCCACCTGCTCGAAGTATTTCAGGACCGGGCCTCCCTCGAGCATCCCTGACGTCGCCATGATCACAGCGGGACCCTCCCTCAGCGCCTCGTCTCTGTTGGACGGGTGTTCTATCGACGTGAAGTACTCCGAGACGAACGGATTGATGCCCTGCTCGAGTATCTTCGACCTGAGCTCCCTGGAGAGATAGTCGGCGTACGAGACGTGGATCGCGGTCGCCTCCGAGATCATGCCCTCGAGGAAGACGGGTGCCTCCGTGAGGATCCTGTTGCGCATGTAGTGGTCGAGCACCAGGATGATCTCCTGGGCCCTGCCGACCGCAGGGATCGGGATGATGACCTTGCCCCCCTCCGAGAGCGTCCTGTTGATGGCGTTCACGAAGTTCATCTCCACCTCCTCCCTCGGTGGCATGATGTCCTCCTTGTTCCCGTAGGTCCCTTCCGTGATGAGCGTCTCCACTCTGGGGTAGTTCCAGCTGGCCGAGTCGAAGAGCTGGGTCCTGCCATACTTGTAGTCGCCCGTGTAGACGATGTTGTGCACGCCCTCCCCTATGTGGAGGTGCACGGTCGCCGAGCCGAGTATGTGCCCGGCGTTGTTGAGGACCAGCTTTATGTCCGGACTCACGTCCGTAACCGTGCCGTACTGGAGCGTCACGGTGTGCTGGATCATGTCCCTGATGTCCTTCTGGTCGTAGAGTATCCTCCCGCCCTCGATCTGCGCGATCTTGATGTAGTCGCTCTGGAGCAGCGTCATCAGGGGCAGGGTCGGCTCGGTGCAGTACACCGGCCCTTCGTACCCGAATTTGAAGAGGGCAGGCAGGAAACCCATGTGGTCGAGGTGCGAATGGCTGATGATGACCGCATCGAGCTCGTTGAGCCGGATGTCCGCCCAGTCGAGCCTAGGATAGGCGTCCCAGCTGTTCTTCGAGCCTGGGTGGATGCCGGCGTCAAGGAGGACCTTGCTCTCGGAGGTCTCGACGAGCATACAGGACCTTCCGACCTCCTGCCCGGCCCCGAGGACCTTGATGGTTATCTGCTCCGAGCTAGTGAACCTGGGCCTGAAGATGGTCTCTCCCAGCGTCCTGTAGAACCGCTCCCTCTCGTCCGCACCCGTCTTCAGGGCGTAATAGATGCTCTGGATGGCGCTCGACGCAATGTGCGGGGCCTTCCTCACCTTGATCTTCCAACCCGTCTGTTCCATCAGGCCGGCGACATCGAACCCACCCTCCGTCGTCAGAAGCTTGGGTATGTTCGCCTCGACGGTCACCTCGCCGGTCGCGTCGTCGAAGAAGTAGTTCGACGCGCCCGCCTCGTTCGGCAGCGTCTTCTCGAGGATGACCCGGGCGTCCTGCTCTGGCTTGCGTATCGACTTCTCCGTCCTCGTGACGACCCGCTTCTTCACCGTGTTGACTATCTCGGAGATGATGTAGTTGTTCTGCTGCAGGTATCTCGGGTTCTTAGTGTAGAGCGCGATCCTGGGCCCCTCGTACTCGATCCTTGTGATCTGAGCCTCCGCTGGGATGCTTTTCAGTATCGTACCCATCAGACTGACTTGACTTGCCTTTTGTGCCAAAGCCTAACTGCGACCCGAAAACTGAGCCAGGAGCTTGTCCTTCTCCTGCTCGGTAAGTTCTCTGAACCCGGACTTGTCGATAACGGCGATGTCAAAATGGTCGCCGGTGAACACGTTCCTCCTCATGGCCGCGATGATCGCATTCGCTGCCACCGGGATTGCCTTTGCGACGCTCATCCCCTCGTGATACTGCGCCTCCAGCACTCCCAGCGCCACAGGAGAGCCGCTGCCCGTCGCACTGACCTTCTCCGGCAGTATCGACCCGAAGAAGTCAAGATTGTATATAGCTCCTCCTTCCCTGTCGTAGCCTCCTACGAGCACGGATGCGATGAACGGATAGTACCTTGAAGAGAAGAGAATGTTGGAGACGATCCTCGCCGCTGACTTGACCGGCAGAGGCGTCCCCTTTTCGACCCTGTAGGACCTCGCGTAGTACTTCAGAGTATCAATGACGTTCTGCGCATCGGCCACACCGCCCGATATGGTGACGGCGATGTTCTCGTCGACCTGCAGGAGCTTCTTCCCCCGTTTGTGAGCGATGAACCCTCCGGCGGTGACTCTGGTATCGGTAGCAAGGATGACCCCGTCAGAGCAGACAAGACCGACGGTGGTCGTTCCGTGGTACTCCGCCTTGTTCTGCATTTTTGTGTCCAATTCCATTTCGATTCTACGCTCGTTGTATAATCCGGCAGGTTGTCCCGAAAGGACAGTACCGGTGAAGCCAGGTCGCTTAATTAACCTTTGCATCGGTTCGCGCCTATATCGTCCGGACGAGCTTATATCTCGACGAAGCGTGCGGCGACGCGTGCCCGTCCGTTCGCACCTCATGGAATTACCCAGAAGGATACTGATCGGGGACAGCGTCATCGACAAGCTCGGACGTTTCATAGAGATGCCGAAGACGGCGAAGGTCGTAGTCGCATCGGGGACGAATGTGCAGGAGAAGGTCCGCGAGAAGGTCGCGACCTCACTCGAAGGGCGGGCTGGCTGGGTGGACGTCTTCTCCTCGGACATGAAGAACGTCCGTTCCGTCATGAGGGCATCCAAGGACGCCCGCTGCATAGTCGGCCTCGGCGGGGGGAAGAGCGTCGACGTCGGCAAGCTCGCCGCATCCGAGTTGGACCTGCCTTTCTTCTCCGTCCCGACCAGCGCCTCCCACGACGGTATAGCCAGCCCCTTCGCGTCTATCAGGGGGACGAAGAAGCACTACTCGGTGAAGGCCAAGCCACCAGTGGGGATCCTGGCTGACGTCGATGTGATCGCGGCGGCGCCGCCGCGGCTCTTTGCGGCGGGATGCGGTGACCTTGTGGCCAAGCTCACCGCTGTGAAGGACTGGCAGCTGGGTCACGACGCGACGGGCGAGTACTACGGCGCGTACGCGGCCAGCCTCGCCATGATGAGCGCGCGGCTGGTCATCGACAACTCGAAGAGGATGGGACGCGCCGACAAGTCGGCCGTCCGCGACCTCGTGGAGGCGCTCATAAGCACCGGGGTCGCTGCTGGAATCGCCGGGAGCAGCCGCCCCTGCAGCGGCTCCGAGCACCTTTTCAGCCACGCGCTTGATGTGATCTGCCCCGGTAAGGGGCTTCACGGCGAGAAGTGCGGGATGGGCACGATCCTGTCGGCCGAGATGCAGGGTCTGGACTGGCGTTCTGTGAAAAAGGCGCTCAAGGACGTGGGCGCTCCGACGACCGCGAGGGAGCTCGAAATCACCGACGACGAAGTGGTAGAGGCCCTTGTCGGGTCGGAGGCGATACGCCCCGACCGCTACACGATACTGTCCCGGCTCAAGCTGGACGGGCGGAGGGCCAGAGAGGTCGCCGAGACGGCCGGAGTAATCTAGGCTTTCTGCTCGACTTCGGCATTGGTCGCGGGCTCTTCCTTCGGCTTGGCGGCGTCCTCGACCTTTTCCTCTGGGGCAGCCTTGGCGTCCTTATTCCCATAGACCTCCTTGAACGTGACCTTCTTGACCGTCGGGATGAAGTGGATGATGTCGTTGGAGATGCCGCGCTTTATGACCTGGAGCCCCTCGACCATGAACGCCTCTTCCGGGATCTCCACGGTGACGTCACCGGCCCTCTGCGAGAACTCTATCTTGTCGCCGAGCTCTCCTGGGAACCTCCTCTTGATAAGCGACCGGACCTTCTGCTCGTCCGTCTCGACCTTGCTGACTACCTCCACGTCGTAGACCAGGGTCTTCCCGGCCAGTCTGTGGTTGAAATCTACCTGCGCCCTTCCCGAGCCTATGAACCTGACCACTCCGAGTCTGTTGTCGACCTCCACTGCGTCTCCCACCCTGAGTTCGTCGGCCTTCTCGCCGAACTTCCTGACGGGGATCATTCTAAGGAGCGTCGGGTCCCTCTCTCCCCACGCCTTCTCCGGAGAGAGTTCCACCGTCTTGCGCTCCCCCGCCTCCATCTTTGCGATCTCTTCGTCCAGCCCCTTGAGCACCCAGTCTTCTCCCACGGAGACGAGCCGTGCCTCATACCTTCTTTCGGGGTCATAGATGTTGAGCTTCTTAGCTTCATCCTCCACGGTACTCTCGATGGCCTCCCCGGTGTCCTTGACCTTGGCCGTGTAGTTGACGTAGAGCAGGGTTCCTTTCTCGAACGACATTGCTTTAGGAGCAGACCGTGCTTCGGACTTGCTTTAAATGCTTAACCCTCGCGTGACGGGTGCACCTAAGAGGCGAGGACCGCCGAGACCGCCTTCAGGTCGACAGGATAGCCCATCTTCTGGAACGTGAGCGCCATGGCGGCAGCGGTCCTGTTGACGTGGGACGCGCTGATGTCTCCCATGCAACCGACCCTGAAGACCTTGCCCTTCAGGTTCCCTACGCCGGCACCGATGACTATGTCCTGCTCATCGTTCAGTTTCTGCCTGAAGACCTTGTCGTCTACGCCCTGCGGGTAGTACCCGGCCACGACGGTGTTGGACCTGACCCTCTCATCCGCGAGGAGCCTGACCCCCATCGCCCCCAGGAGCGAGTAGAGGCTCTTCGCGTGGCGTGCATGCCTCTCGACCCGGACTTCGAGTCCTTCTTCGATGAGCCAGCTCAGCGCCTCGTCGAGCGCATAGTAGAGCGGAATAGCGGGAGTGAAGGGGGTCTCACCGTGTGCGAGGAAGTCGATCTGTCTTCCGAGGTCGAAGTACCTGACTCTGGGGGGGTTGCCCTTTATGAAGTCGGCCGCTTTCTTGCTGACTGAGAGCAGCGCCAGGCCGGGAGGAGCGGCAAGGCATTTTTGGCTCCCGGTCACACAAATGTCGATGCCCCACCTGTCCACGGGAAGGGCATAGCCGCCAAGGCTCGATATCGCATCGACCACGAAGAACGCTCCAGCGTCAGCCGCTGCCTTCGCAAGCCGTTCTATGTACGGCACGTTCGTCCCCGCGCTGGTCTCGTTGTGCACGACGTACACCGCCTTCAGACCGCGGACCTTTCGCACCGCCTCCTCCACCGACTCCAGGGAGGGGACCGTCCCCGGTTCGGAGGTCACCCTGGTGGTCTCCGCACCCGCCAGCTCTATGACCTCTGCAAGACGCGAGCCGAACTCGCCGGCCACCGGCACCACGACCCTGTCGCCAGGACGGACGATGTTCCACACAGCGGCCTCCACCCCTCCCGTCCCCGAGGCCGTGAGGACGAGCGGGTCCCTCTCGGTCTGGAAGAGCGGCCTGGACTTGTCCGTGACCGACCTGAGCACCCTGGTGAATGTCTCGCTCCGATGGTTAACCATCGACCTTATCATCGCGTGCCTGACCCTGTCGGGGACGTTCGTCGGACCAGGGAGCATGAGCAGCTTGTTCGGGGGGTAGTCCATCTCAACGCGCCTCCTGGTCCTTCGTTATCATGCTCTGGACCCGGCCCACGCCGTCGAGCTCCTTGACCAGCCTCGCCACGGCCGGCGGGACGAGCTTCTCCCAGTCCCTGCGCTCCAGTATCCTGGTCCTTACGTTGGTCGCCGAGTATTCCTGCCTGTTGAGATACGGTATGGGTTCGACGTCTATCCCCTCTTCCTTGAGCAGCCTGATTGTCAGGGTGTCGTTGGAGAAGACCTTGTCGAACTTCGGGACCGTCGACCTCAGAGTCGCCACCCACACCGAATGTGAGTCTGCGTCCTGGACCGGAATGAGCATCCACCTCCGCGCATCAACACCCGCTTCGTCGAGGGCGGCCTTGATCATCATTATCCTCTCGCCAGCCGTGAAGGGATTGTCGCGTTCATGACTCTTCTGCGCGCTGCCGACGACGATGTACAGGTAGTTGACCTCCTTCAGGGCGTGCTCGACCGCCGCGAGGTGACCGCTGTGGAAAGGTTGGAACCTACCCACGAAAAGCCCGACCGCCTTCTTCGGCATTCTTTGCATCGCAGCTTTCGTTGAGTATTTAAGGCGTATTCAGTCTGGTCCGCCGCATTGCGCTTCTTTCTGGGGTTAGGTCTTGGAACTTCTTGAGATAGACGGCTCCTACGGCGAGGGCGGAGGACAAGCGGTCAGGGTGGCCACCTCCTTCGCGGTGATACTGAACAGGCCCATCCGGGTCACAAAGGTCAGGGCCGGCAGGCGGATCCCTGGTCTTCGACCTCAGCACGCGACCACGCTGAAGGTCCTCACTGAGGTCTGCGGGGGGACCATCGAGGGTGCGAAGGTCGGCTCGACGGAGTTCACCTTCACACCGGGCAGGGTACAGAACCGCTCCATGGTCGTCGACATGGGGACGGCGGCCAGCGTGACCCTGGCGCTTCAGGCCATAGTGCCGGCGATCTCCCTCTCGGGCGCGTCGCTCGACCTGGAGCTCGTCGGGGGAACCGACGTCCCCTGGAGCCCGACCTGCGACTACTTCTCGACGGTGTTCTCCGAGAGCATGCGCAAGCTGGGGATATCGTTCAAGCTAGAGGTCCTGAGGAGGGGCTACTACCCTGCCGGCGGGGGGAGGGTCAAGGTTCGCATAGAGCCCTGCGAGCGCGTAAGGGCGGTCAGGCTGGACGAGCGCACGGATGACCCGCCCATCTCGCTCACTGCAAGAGCCGGGCTGCTGCCACGGAGGGTCGCGGAGCAGCTGCTCAGTTCTGCCGTCTCGCAGCTCGAGCGCAACGGGCTCCGCGCAGGGAGCGAGTCGGTCTACCTTGAGGAGTCCTCCTCGGCCGGCTGCTCGATCCTGATAAGTTCGGTGGGCGGCACGTGCCTGATGGGCGCGGACTCCATCGGCGTCCGGGGAAGGCCCGCGCTGAGGATAGGCTCTGAGGCGGGCGTACGGTTCGCCAGGAGCTACGGGACGAGGGCCTGTGTCGACCCGCATCTCGCCGACATGCTCTCGCCGCTGCTCTTCATTGCGGACGGCCCTTCGACCCTCGTGACACCGGAGGCCAGCAGCCATCTAATGACCAGCCTCCACATTGCGAAGCAGTTCGTCGACGCGGAGTACTCCGTGGCTGCCAAGGATGGCTCCTGCCTGATATCCGTCTCGCCAGGACAGCAAAATAGCTAATAAGGTAGTGGGCGGCTGCCCTTCAGATTAGATTGTCTTTCGACGCTTATGTGCCCGGAGCCACGGCGGTGGGCATCACGTACAAGGACGGAGTAATAATGGGTGCAGAGAGGAGAATCACTCTTTCCAACTATGTGCTCAGCAAGAGCGGCAGGAAGGTCTTCAAGGTCACAGAGAACACCGGCGCTGTCTGTGCCGGGATGGTGGCCGACATGCAGAACCTCGTGCGCCAGGTGACCGTCTACACCAAGCTCAAGGAGCTCGAGGTCAAGAGGACGCTGCGCCCGGGGGCAGTCGCAAAGCTGACCTCCATACTGATGTTCGAGCAGAGGTTCGCTCCCTTCATCACCCAGGTGATACTCGGAGGGGTCGACGGTAAGCCGAAGGTCTGGGTGCTCGACCCGCTCGGAAGCCTCATCGCTGACGAGTATGCAGCAGTCGGTACGGGCTCGGAGATGGCGGTCGGCGTCCTGGAAGAAGGATTCGCCCCCTCGATGTCCGCGAAGGACGCGAGGGAACTGCTCCTCTCCTCGATCAAGGCCGCTATCGCGCGCGACTCGATGAGCGGCAACGGTATCGACATCCTCACGGTGGACAAGTCCGGCATCAAGGAAGACAACATCGAGATGCAGTAGGGCCCTTCGTGGGCCGCAGCCGGCTTTCGGTGTCTATTCGGGGACGCTCTCGAGCGAGAGTTTCCCGTTCTTGAGGGAGACGAAGAGGTACCGGTTGTCCTCGAAGACCAGGGTAAGTTCGTTCTCCTTCTCCGTCACGGTAAGCAGTCTCTTCTCAAGTATGCCGTCGTACTTCGCCATTTGCGGGGCGGCTTGCTCGGTCTTCGTATTTCTGTGTTATGACTACTTCAGGTAGCTGGTCAGCTTCGTGTTCCGCTTCTGCTGCGAATACTGCTCCACGCTTCTTCCTGTCCCCTTCCTCACCAGTTCTCTAATCACCTCATCCATGCTCTTGTTCCTGTTCTGCGCCTTGATGAGCTTCAACACCTTGTGCGTGTCATCGTGGACCTTGACTCCCCTGATTACGAGCATCTCGAAGGTCGTGCCGACCGTCACTTGAATACTTTCGGATTATTGACTCAGTATCGTCGCGAGTTCATCATCTGCCCTTGGAGCTACCCAGGGCTCTGTCTGGGACGGCGTACACCTCATCGTCTTCTCCGAGTTCTTTTGTGTTTCTTTTAGGTTTTATGCGCCGCTGTCGGTACCCGCGACGTGCTCCCGCTCAAGGGGATAAGGGTCGCCGACATCACGAGGCTCCTGCCGGGAGGCTTCTGCACCTACCTCCTGTCGTCCTACGGGGCGGAGGTCGTGAAGGTCGAGGAGCCCGGCATAGGCGACTACGTGCGCAGTGTACCCCCGATGATGGACGGGGTTAGTCTGGTCCACACGATGGTCAACAGGGGGAAGCGGAGCATCGGCGTCGACCTCAAGAAGGAGGCCGGGAAGGAGGTGCTGCGCAAGCTGATAGGGCGCTCAGACGTCTTCATCGAGGGGTTCCGGCCTGGAGCCGTGGAGAGGCTTGGATTCTCGTTCGAAGAAGTGAAGAGGCTCAACAAAAAGATAGTCTACTGTTCGATCTCATCTTTCGGTCACGCCTCGCGCCTCAGCTCGATGCCCGCCCACGACCTCAACTTCGAGGCGATGAGCGGCCTCATCGGGTCGGCCGGGAGACCTCGGGTCCCCCTGGTCCAGCTGGGCGACTATGTCTCTGCAATGTACGCGACCATCGGGATACTCGCCGCCCTCAGGGACGACGACCGGGCTGCAGTCTACATCGACGTCCCCATCGTGCAGTCTCTCATGTCCCTCCTTATGCTTCCAGCCTCATCGTACTTCACGACGGACAAACCGCCGGCGCGAGGACAGAGCATGGTTTTCGGCTCCGAACCATACTATTCGGTCTATGAGACGTCCGATGGCAAGTACCTAGCGGTTGCGGCGATAGAGCCGCACCTGTGGAAGAACCTCATGAGGGCCATGGGCCTCACCCGTCTGTCCCACCTGAGGGACGGGACTGACCGTGACCGTCGGAAACTGCGAAAGGCGATGCAGGATGCCTTCGCGTCCAGGACCCGGCGCGTCTGGTCCGCCGCCCTGATGGGGAAGGACACCGCAGTGACGCCGGTCCTCGACATCCACGAGGCGCTGGAGGCGGGATGGGCGAGAGAGACCGGGACTGTGGGCTCCATCCACGGCAGGCGTGTCCTGAACCAGCCTCTGAGGTTGTCGTCTCGTCCCGATGGGCGTCCCGCGCCGTCGCTGGGTGAACACACCACCGCCGTGCTGCGGGAGCTCGGCTACGGCGTACGTCAGGTCGAGAAGCTCGTCCGCGCCGGTGCGGTGGCTTAGGTCACCTTTACTAACCCCGGGGTTGGCGAAGGGGTGGTTCAGATTGACCGGCAAGATCAGCAAGGTCGGCGTCTTGGGCGCCGGCACCATGGGCCACGGCATCGCCGAAGTCGCGAGCCTGGCAGGGTTCGACGTCACCGTCTACGACGTGCAGCAGTCTTTCTTAGACTCCGGGATGGAGAAGGTCCGCTGGAGCGTCTCCAAGCTGGCAGAAAAGGGCAACATCACTGCAGAACAGAGCAAGGACATACTCGCCAGGGTCCATCCGACCCTCGAGCTCTCGGCTGTCGCGGCGGCCGACCTCATAATCGAGGCGGTCCCGGAGGAGCTTCCGCTTAAGAGGACTATATTCGGCAAGCTCGACAAGATGACTGACACGGCTGTCTTCGCATCAAACACGAGCACGATACCGATAACGGAGATCGCCGCCTCAACGACCAGGCCGGAGCAGTTCGTGGGGCTGCACTTCTTCAATCCTCCTGTCCTGATGCCTCTCGTCGAGATAACGAGGGGGGACAGGACGTCGCAGGAGACCGCGGACATCGCCCGGTCCTTCGCCAGGGCGCTCGGAAAACAGGTCGTCATGTGCAACAAGGACGTCCCGGGCTTCATAGTAAACAGGATACTAGGACCGCTGCTCAACGAAGCGGCCTGGGTAGTCGGACGCGGCGAGGCGACGATGGAGGGCGTGGACTCGGCCGCCGTGTACAAGGTGGGCCTGCCGATGGGCCTCTTCGAGCTCACCGACTACTCCGGAATCGACGTCCTCTACAAGGCGGCCGAAGCCGTGAAGTCCCGCGAACCCAGCTCCATACTGGGTGCGCCACTTCTCAAGCA
Source organism: archaeon (assembly GCA_021791695.1). Taxonomy (GTDB): domain Archaea; phylum Thermoproteota; class Nitrososphaeria; order Nitrososphaerales; family Gagatemarchaeaceae; genus Gagatemarchaeum. The sequence continues at coordinate 45,490 of JAJYWC010000006.1, forward strand.
GAAGTTCGAGCAGGGCAAGTTTGGCAAGAAGACCGGAGAGGGCTTCTACAGGTGGCCCTCCGGGGCCAGGCCGCAGATCTCCAAGGAGGCCGGAGAGGGCGTCGACCCCCTTCTCTTCTTCTCGGTGGCCGTCAACGCAGCGGCGTGGCTGGTCCGGAACGGAGTCTGCACGAAGGAGGATGTCGACCTTGCGGTCAAGCTGGGGCTCGGTTTTCCCGAGGGGATCCTCCGCATGGCCGACCAGTGGGGGATCGACAAGATAGCGGCATCGCTGAAGAAGAAGCAGGCGCTGTACGGCCCCGACTATGCTCCCGACCCTCTGCTGGAGGAGATGGTCAGGAGGGGCGAGCTGGGCGTATCGGCGGGCAAGGGATTCTACGAATACTCCGGCTCCGAAAGGAGACTAGAAGAGCTCATGCTCAGAAAGTCGCCACCCCTGGCATGGGTCACCCTCAACAGGCCTCATCGCCTTAACACCATAACTCCGAAGTTGACCGAGGAGCTGGCGACCGTCGCGAACGACCTGGCTGCGGATGCGTCTGTCCGTGTCGTAATCATAACCGGCGAAGGCGGGAAGGCGTTCAGCGCAGGCGCCGACCTTACGAGTTTCGGCTTCGGGGCACCGTCCAAGGCGTTCGATGCCTCGAGAGGCATGTACGAAGCGTTCAGCGCTTTCGAACGTCTTGGCAAGCCCGTCATAGCGGCGCTCAACGGATACGCGTTCGGCGGGGGTTGCGAGCTCGCGCTCGCCTGCGACTTCAGACTTGCTTCTAAGTCAACCCAGATCGGCCTGACCGAGACGAACCTGGGCATCATTCCCGGGGCGGGAGGGACGCAGCGGCTGGTCAAGCTGGTGGGTCTGCCGAAGGCCCGGGAGATGATCTACTTCGGGTCGCGACTCAGTGCCGACGAAGCTCTGGAGGCGGGCCTCGTGGACCGCGTGTTTGCAAACGAAGAGTTTCAAGCACGGGTGGAGGAGTTTGCAAGGAAGCTTGCGAAGAGGGCGCCCCTGTCGCTGAAGTTCGCAAAGGGCGCACTCAACCTGGCGTCTCAGGTCCCCACCGACCTTGGCCAGTACTTCGAAGCGGGCAGCTTCGCCCTGTTGCTCTCCACCCAGGACGCGACCGAGGGGATAACCTCGTTCCTGTCGAAGAAGGAGCCGGAGTTCAAGGGAGAGTAGCCGATGAGCACCCTTTTCCCCCGCTCGACGGACTACAACATCCAGATCTCAGAAGAGCACGAGGCCTTCAGGAAGGTCGTAAGAGAGTTCGCAGAGAAGGAGCTGGCACCCCTCACAGCGAAGATAGACAGGGACAACGAGATGGACATGGAGCTGGTGAAGAAGGCCGGCGCGCTCGGTCTTTTCGGAGTGCCGTTCCCAGAGGAGTACGGCGGGAGCAACGGTGATGACCTCTCGCTCGTGCTCGCCACCGAGGAGCTCGCCCGTTTCTCAGCGGCGTTCTCCGCCGTGATAGGCGCGAACTACCTGGTCTCCGTCCCACTCTTCCTTTTCGGCACCCCTGAACAGAAGACGCGCTTCCTCGTCCCGATCGCCCGCGGAGAGAAGCTTGGGGCGCACGCTATGACCGAACCGGGCACGGGCTCGGACGTGGCCGGAATCAGCACTACCGCGACGAAGGAGGGAAAGAACTACGTCGTCAACGGAAAGAAGATGTTCATCACAAACGGCGACAAGGCCGATACCTATCTCATATTCGCCCGGACGAGCGCCCCTGAGGAGGGCAAGCGACACAGGGGCGTTACGGCCTTCATAGTCGAGAAGGGCGCGCCGGGGCTGAAGGTGGGGCAGCGTATCAACACGATAGGACTCAGGGGCGACCAGCCCGTCGAACTGATCTTCGAGAACCTCGAGATACCTGAAGAGAACGTGGTGGGGGAGCTGGGCCGCGGTGTGAACGTAGCGCTCAGCACCTACGACCACGGGAGGGTCGGCGTGGCGGCGCAGGGGACCGGCCTGGCCCAGGCAGCCCTCGAGGCGGCACTGAACTACTCCACGCAACGGCAGACCTTCGGCGAATACCTCCTCACCTACCAGCAGGTCCAGTTCAAGATAGCGGAGATGGCGGCCGCCGTCCAGACAGCGAGGCTGCTCACCTACTGGGCGGCAGCGCTCACCAAGAAGGGCAAGGACTTCATCAAGGCATCTTCCATAGCGAAGATAGCGGCGACGGAAGCCGCGGAGACCAACGCCCACAAGGCGATGCTCATCATGGGTGCCAACGGCGTCTCGGCGGAGATGCAGGTCGAGAGGATACTGCGCGACTCGCAGGTTATCAAGACCTACGAGGGTACCAACGACATACAGCGGCTGACGATAATGAAAGAGATAGCGAAGGAGATGGGCGTGGTCTGAGGACGCCGAGACATCTAGCATCCTTGAAATAGAAGGAACGGACGCGTCGTGACACCCACATGAGAAAGGTAGCGATCGTCGGAATCGGGCACTCGCGGTTCGGCAGGCGTGCCGAAGTTGACATCGCCGAGCTGGCGTTCGAGTCGATAAAGGCAGCGATGGAGGACGCGGGGGTAGAGAAGAGAGACGTCGAGAACGTGACGCTCGGAAGCGCCGGAGGCTGGTACGAAGAGTCCCTCCCTGCCGTCGTCGTCAACGAGTACGCGGGCTTCCACAACCTCCCCACCATGAGGGTCGAGGCGGCCTGCGCCAGCGGGAGCGCTGCCGTAAGGAGCGCCTATCTCAGTATAGCAAGCGGCGAGTCTGAGGTCGCACTCGCGGTCGGTCTGGAGAAGATGACTGAGGTGGATACGCTGACGTCCGTGGAGCTGATGGGGCGAGCCGGCTCTTACCTGTGGGAGTTCGAAAACTACGGAATGACCTTCCCCGCTTACTATGCGCTCTACGCGGTCGCACACATGGACCGGTTCGGCACGACCCAGGAGGACCTGGCGAGGATAGCCATCAAGGCTCATCATTATGCCTCTCTGAATCCGCTCGCCCAGTTCCAGAAGGAGATAACGCTGGAGAAGGCCATGAACTCACAGATGGTGTCCTGGCCCCTGAAGCTCTATGATGCCTGCCCGATCACCGACGGTTCCGCCGCCGTCGTCCTCGCGAGCGAGGAGACCGCCAAGAAACTTTCCGACACCCCCGTCTGGATAAAGGGGATGGGAGTGTCCTCCGACTCTGCGAACCTGAGCAAGAGGGACGACTACGTCGGTCTCGGCGCGACGGTCGATGCGGCTCGAAAGGCCTACGCGATATCGAGGACGTCGCCGCAGGACTTCGACGTGGCCACGTGCCATGACTGCTTCACGATTGCTGAGCTGATGGCGTACGAGGACCTGGGCTTCTGCGCAAAGGGTGAGGGGAAGAACATGATACGGGAAGGTCAGACCGAGATCGGAGGGAAAATCCCCGTCAACGTGGACGGCGGTCTGAAGGCGAAGGGCCATCCGGTCGGGGCCACGGGTGTCTCGATGATGGTAGAGGTCTCGAAGCAGCTGCGCGGGGAGGCGGGTCCCCGACAGGTACCGCTGAAGAAAGGGAACGGGCTGGTCCACAACGTCGGTGGCACCGGGCACTACTGCTACGTGACGGTCCTGTCGAGGAGCGCTTGAAGTTGGACTCCGGGCCCCCCACCCTCCAGTCTCGCAGGACGCTCAGCCTGAGGTTCAACCTCCCGATATCAAAGACGCACCAGTTCTGGGACGGGCTCAGGGAGGGTAAGTTCGTCACCACCAGGTGTACCGACTGCGGCGAGGTCTCTTTTCCCCCGCAGGCAGACTGCCCCCGCTGCATGGGCAGCAACGTCGAATGGGTGGACATGGGGACGGATGCGGAGCTCGTCACGTTCACCTACGTCCTCGTGACGCCGACCAGCTTCGTGCAGAACGACCCCTACGTCGTCGCGATAGGCAGGCTCGGCCAGGGGCTCAAGATTCTGGCGTGGGTCGAAGGCTCCCAGGTGGAGAGGCTGAAGGTCGGGGACAAGCTCCGGCTGGAGGCCAGAAGCTCCTCCGATGGCGCGCCGTACTACGTCTTTGTGACTGCGCCTTAGAATTCCATCGGTACCGAGCGGATTACCTCGGCTATCCTGAGGAAGCGGTCCTTGTAGAAGAGTATCTTCGTGATAGAGCCTCTGAACTTGAGCATCCCTTTGAGGACGGCTGACTGGAAGTCCACCTCTCCCTTGGCCACCTTGGTCCACGCGTCGTAGCTCCCCTCGAACGAGAACTCCGCCGCTGTCCCAGCCTCGGTCTTCGAAATGCTGGTCGCCCCGTCCTCAACCTTGAGGAGGAAGCTCGAGCCCTGGTCGGTCGCCCCGAGAAGCACCGATGTCTTGACTCCCTTTGTGTCCTGCAGCCATTTCGGGTCAGCCGACAGCTTCTGCTCGACTTCCCTGAAGAATTCGTCAGTGAAGAACTTGGCCATTCCCGCCTTGGGGGGGCTTTACGGCTCTTTTGAGCTTGCTGATTGAGCCCGACGCGGCCCTGGGAGTTAGGACCGCGCCTTCGACCCTGATGACCAGGCTCAGCTTCATCTCCGGCAGCCTCAGCTGGTCCGTCCTGAATATCAGGGAATTCCCTATCCAGACCATCTTCTTCGCGTCCAGGTCGGGGTATCGCTGGAGCAGCTGTCTGACCGCCTCTTTCCTTCCCGTATAGTCTATCTCGCTCTCCGAGGCGAGCAGCAGATACCTCTTCCTCTTCTGGGGATGGGTCATCTCGTCCTGGCCTCCAGGAATCTCCTGTAGAACTGGTCGGGGTTTCCCTTCATCAGGAAACTGCGCGGCTTGACCCTCACCCTGATGGGGTCGCTCGATGTGAAGACGGCCGCCCCGCGGAGGAGCGCCTGTTTGTTCAGCCTCAGGTACAGCGCGCCGTGGTCGTCCGTGTGCGCGCTGAGGTCGACCAAGACCGCTTCCCTGCCCTCCTGCCCTATGGCCTCGAGCAGCCTTCGGAAGGCGCTTCCGGCGGCCTCTCCGGTGAGGTGCCATGTCAGGTGGACGATGACGTTCCCAAAGTGCCCTTCGAGCACCTCTTCCGCCGGTCCATCCTCCGCGCCGAGGAGCCTCCCCACCAGGCGCATCACCTTCTCCTCGTCCTCCGTGGCGTGGACGAAGCAAGACGCCTCGACGGATTGGATCTCTCCTTGCGGCAAGTCTGCTATAGCTCGGGAGCGTCCTCTGATAACCTTAACCCAGCTGGGTATCGACGCGAGCGACGGACCCTATATATCGCCCGTGTCCCTTGACTAGCCGGTCAGATTGAGTCAGATACACCTCGATTTCATCGGCGGAAGATGGGTCCCCTCCGAGGGGCGGGGTACGTTCAGCGTCACCAATCCCGCTGATACGGATCAGTCGCTGGGCGACTTCCAACTTTCAACGAAAGAGGACGCCAGGAATGCCATCGAGGCGGCGCGTTCTGCCTTTCCCGCATGGAGAAACACCCCGGGTCCACAGAGAGGCAGGATACTCTACAGGGCGGCCGAGATCATCGAGGCCCAGGTAGACGAATTCGCGAGGACGCTCACCGCCGAGGAGGGTAAGACCCTGGCTGACTCGGTGGGCGAGGTCAGGAGGGCCATAGAACTATTCAGGTTCTACGGGGGCCAGGGCAGCAGGCTCGACGGACGGACCTATCCCTCCAACTTCGCGCGGACTCTACTATACTCGGTGCGCGAACCGCTCGGCGTCGTCGCGCTCATGACGCCGTGGAACTTCCCGATAGCCATACCCTCGTGGAAGATCGCACCCGCGCTTGTATCTGGCAACACCGTCGTGTTCAAGCCGGCGTCTCTCACGCCGGGAATCGCTACGAAACTCGTGGAGGCTCTGGAGCAGGGCGGTCTTCCCGCCGGCGTCCTGAACCTCGTGACCGGTCCCGGTTCCACGGTGGGGGAGGAGCTGGCGGTCAACAAGGACATCGACGGCATCTCGTTCACGGGCTCTTACGAGGTAGGTGATGGAATCCAGAGAGCGCGAGCCGACTCCGGCAGGATGGCCAGGGTCCAGTTAGAGATGGGAGGCAAGAACCCCACCATCGTCCTCCCCGACGCAAAGCTCTCCGACGCTGTGGATGTCGTGGTGAAGAGCGCCTTCGGGCTGACTGGGCAGGCGTGCACCGCGACGAGCAGGGTGATCGTCCACGATTCCGTGAAGGAGAAGTTCACGGGCCTTCTCGTGGAAAGGATAAAGTCCTTCCGGGTCGGCAACGGTCTCGAACAGGGCGTCGAGATGGGCCCGGCCGTCTCGCGGGCGGAACTCGAAAAGGACCTGAGGTACATAGAGACCGGCAAGGCGGAGGGCGCGCGACTCATCGCTGGTGGCGGCGTACCCGGTTCGCAGCGGCCCGGACACTACATCGAGCCGACCGTGTTCGACGGCGTCTTCCCAGACATGAAGATTGCACAGGAGGAGATATTCGGGCCTGTCCTGTCGATGTTCGAGGCGAGCACTGTCGACGAGGCGGTCGAGCTGGCCAACAGGTCGGAGTTCGGCCTGACCGCCTGCATCTGCACCACCAGCCTGGGGAGCGCCCTGGAGTTCGCGGACAGAGTCCAGGCGGGGGTGGTTAAGGTCAACCGGCCCACGGTCGGTCTCGAGCTCCAGGTGCCGTTCGGCGGGATAAAGAAGTCCAGTTCCGACAGCTTCAAGGAGCAGGGCGAAGAAGCGATAGACTTCTACAGCAGGCTGAAGACTGTCTACGTCGGATACTAGCTGAGCTTCTTCACGTAATTCCGCAGGACGCCGATGCCCCGAACCTCGACCTCGACGATGTCTCCTCCGCGCAGGGTGAATTCGTCCGGCGGGACGATTGACGTCCCCGTCATCAGGAGCGTGAACCGGCGGAGGATGTTATCCCGGCTAAGGTATCCAGCCAGCTCCTCGATGGACCTCTTCATCTGGGAGGTGTTGACGGACCCTTCGAAGGCGACCTTGCCTCCACGGAGGATCTTCATCTCGATGTCGAGTGCACGAGGGTCACCGACCTCTTCGGGTGTCACGATAACCGGTCCTATGGCGGACGAACCCCGATAGACCTTGGCCTGGGGGAGGTAGAGCGGGTTCTCTCCCTCTATGTCCCTCGACGAGACGTCGTTTCCGACGGTGTATCCTACCACCCTGGCTCGCTCGTCGAGGACGACCGTGAGCTCAGGCTCCGGGACGGACCACTCGCTGTCGCTCCTGATGCAGACCTCCTTGCCAGGACCCCGGCAGCGCAGCCCGGTGTCCTTTAGGAAGAGCTCGGGCCTCGTCGCCTCGTACACCCGGTCGTAGATGCCCTTCGAGCTCGTCTCCGTCTCACGCGCGACCCTGCTCCGGAGGTAGGTGACACCTGCAGCCCAGATCTCCATCGACTCGAGAGGGATCTCGAGCAGACTCTCGTCATACGACATCTTCTCCGCTCCCTTGACGGCAACCTCGAGGAGCGAGACCATAGCCCCGACGTCCGCCCCAGACCTCTCGTACGCGCTCGCCAGGTCCTTGAATGCCACCCGGTCGACCCCCGTCAGGTCGTACAGGGAGCCTCCCCGGAGCACGCCGAACGATATCCCACCATGGTAACGGAACCTGCAGAGCTTCAACTCGACGGACGATGCGGAGTAGCGGTATAAACCATTCCGGATTTTTCGCCTGCGGCCGGATACGTTTATCAAGACTCGGGGGCACGGAAAGAAGACTTGAAGGGAGACCTGACCGTGCTCGGCATAGAGAGCACCGCTCACACGTTCTCGGCCGCGGTGGTCTCCCAGAAGCGAGGGTTGCTCTGCGATATCAGGGACATCTATACCCCGCCCGAGGGGAGCGGGATCCATCCGACCGAGGCGTCGGTGCACCACGCGGCGGTCGCTGGCAGGGTGGTCGGTGACGCGGTGACGCAGTCAGGCGTCTCGTGGGTCGAGATTGACGGCATAGCTTATGCGATGGGACCCGGCCTGGGACCGTGCCTGCGCGTGGGTGCGGTCACGGCCAGGACTCTCGCGAGCTCGCTGGGAAAACCACTGATACCGGTCAATCACGCTGTGGGACACATTGAGCTGGGGTGCATGCTGACGGGCGCCGTCTCACCACTCGTCCTCCTCATCTCGGGGGGGCACACGATGGTCGTCTCCTACTCTTCAGGCATGTGGAGGATCCTGGGGGAGACGCTCGACCTTACCCTCGGCCAGCTTCTCGACCAGCTAGGGCGGTACGTCGGCTACGCCTCTCCCTGCGGGCGGCGGATCGAAGAGGCCGCGTCCGGCTCGCGGAGGTACCTCAGGCTCCCCTACACGGTGAAGGGGAACGACGTCTCCTTCTCGGGCATCCTGACTGCGGCAAAGAGGCTCATCGATTCGGGCGAGCCATTCGAGGATGTCTGCTTCTCTGTACAGGAGACGGCCTTCGCGACAGCCGTCGAGGTGACAGAGCGGGCGCTCGCGTTCACCGGGAACAAGGAACTGATGGTCGTCGGCGGCGTCGCTGCGAACAAGAGGCTCGCCGAGATGCTCGGAGTGATGGTCGCCCGGCACTCTGCGCGCTTCTTCGTGGTCCCCCTCCGTTACAGCGGGGACTGTGGTGCGCAGATAGCCTGGACGGGGCTCCTCGCCCAGCGGTCCGGCGTCTCCATACCTGTCGAAAAGGGCACCGTGCGCCAGTCGTGGCGTCTCGATACCGTTGAACTCCCCTGGAGGATGACGAAGTGAGGCTGTTCTACCGCGGCGCCGAGGCGGATATCTTCCTCGGAGACTGGGCCGGGTCGCCAGCCGTCTTCAAGTTCAGGAAGCCACTGCCGTATCGCCTCCCCGAGCTCGACGAAGAGATCAGGGGGCAGAGGACGGTCCACGAGGCCAGCATAATCGGCGACGCGCGCTCTGCTGGGTTGAGGGTCCCATACCTCTACTACGTCTCGCCCAGGGAGTCGCTGATAGTCATGCAGCGCATAGAGGGGCCCCGGCTCAAGTCGTACCTGCAGTCCGCATCGGAGAACCGCGGGGTCTCAGAGGAGTTCGGCAGGACCGTGGGGGTGCTCCACCGCTCAGGCATCATGCACGGAGACCTCACCACCTCGAACGTGATAGTCGCCGACGGAGGCGTCCATCTCATCGACTTCGGCCTCGCGACGCATTCACTCAAGGTAGAGGACCACGCGGTCGACCTCAGGCTGATCAAGGAAACCCTCGTGGGCGCCCATTCCAGGGTCTCCTCGGCCGTCATGGCCTCCTTCCTCGCGGGATACGCATCTGTGGTGGGAGAGAAGAGGGTCAAGGAGGTCGTCAGGAAGCTCGCCGAGATCGAGAGGAGGGGGAGGTACGCCAGGGTCGAATAGGTCGATATGGTTCGCGACCGGGAACGAAGGCAAGGCCCGCGAGGCCCGGATAATCCTGGAACCGTTCGGGGTTCATGTGAGACCATTCAAGGGCAAGGGAGTCGAGATCCAGGCCGATATTGCGGAGGTTGCTTCCTACTCCGCTGCGGTTGCGGCGAACAGATATCGCCGCCCGCTCATCGTTGAGGATGCCGGGCTCTATGTGGAAGCACTGGACGGCTTCCCGGGCGCGTTCTCGTCGTTCGTCTTCGGGACCATCGGCATACCGGGTCTCCTGGCCCTCCTAGAGAAGAAGCCGAGGAAGGCGGCGTTCCACAGCGCTGTGGCATACTGTGAGCCTGGAGGCAAGCCGCGCGTGTTCGCGGGCCGGGTGGAAGGCACGGTCTGCGCGACTCCCTCTGGAGGGAACGGGTTCGGATTCGACCCTGTCTTCGTTCCCGAGGGCCAGAAGAAGACGATGGGCGAGCTGACCCTCGAGGAAAAGTGCGCCATCTCGCACAGGGGCGACGCCATGCGGAGGTTCGCGTCGTGGTACTCCAGCCGTAGACCTCGGCAACGGTTTTAAACGACCCGGCAGGGGTGTCGCGGCTGTTTCAGATTTGGCAAGGATACATTCGCATCGGCACGGGAAGAGCCACCAGACGAGGCCAACCAGCAAGAGGCCCCCGAGCTGGCTCACCTACAGCGCCGACGAGGTCACCTCACTGACGATCAAGCTAGGGAAGGAGGGAGTCTCGGCCAGCGAGATAGGAGTCAGGCTCAGAGACGAGTACGGGATACCCCTCGTCAAGCCGATAATCGGCAAGTCGATCGCCCAGCTGCTTCGCGAGAACAAGCTGGCACCCGCCATCCCGGAGGACCTCCAGAACCTGCTTCAGCGCGCTAAGAGGGTGCAGATGCACCTCGAGTCGTACCGCTCTGACGCGAGAAACGTCAGGTCGCTTGAGCTCATAGAGGCGAAGATATACAGACTCTCGAAGCACTACAAGAAGATAGGACTTCTTCCGAACGACTTCAAGTACGCCGCCGTCGTTGCCCAACTGACCTAGAAGGAGCGGACCCCAGCCGTGGCGGACCTCGCCGCACTCTTGGCAAGGGCTTCGGACCTCTCCAGGGTAGTCTCCCGCTTCAGACGGGAGGGGAAGAGGATTCTCGTCGTCACGCACATCGACGCGGACGGCCTGTCGAGCGGCTCCTTGGCGTTCCACTCGATAGCTCGCAGCGGCGCCATCGTCTCGGTGCGCGCAATCCCCGACCTGGACATGCGAGCGATAGAGTCGCTCCGGGCCGACAGGTTCGACCTCTACGTCTTTACCGACCTAGGCTCCGGCCTCCTGCCCGAGCTCCAGAAGGCGTTCGGCGAGAACTTCCTCGTCGTGGATCACCACCAGCTGCCTCCGGAGGACGCGGCGAGGCCCAACGTGTTGAACGCCTGGGGCTTTGGATTCGACGGCGGCGCCGAGGCCTCCTCGTCGACGATGGCATACATGCTCGCGATGGCGGTCGACGAGAAGAACCGGGACCTTTCTTCGCTAGCGATCGTGGGAGCGCTCGGCGACCGTCAGGACGTGGGCGAGGGCCGCTCCCTCGTCGGCCTCAACAAGAAGCCTCTCCAGGATGCCATCGAGGAGGGGCTTGTGGAGGTCTCCAAGGACTTCCTGTTCCACGGACGCGAGACGAGGCCGGTCCATGAAGCGATAGCCATGACCTATACACCCTTCATCCCGGGCCTCTCGGGTGCGAAGGACTCGTCTCTCGCGGCCCTCTCCGGCGCGGGTCTCTCCCTCAAGGATAGGGGGAGATGGAGGAACCTCGCCGAGCTCTCGACCGGGGAGAAGCAGAAACTGATGGAGGTGCTGGCGGCGCACATCGGTTCTAGGGGAGGGGATGCGGCGGTCGTCTCAGAGCTGGTCGGAGAGGTGTATTCGTTCCCGCTCGAAGACTCGCTCACACCGCTACACGACGGGAGGGAGTTCGCCACTCTGCTCAACGCCTGCGGCAGGATGGATGCGACCGACGTCGGCATCGCGTTATGTCTGGGCGACAGGGACCGGGCGCTCACCATAGCCATGAAGCTCATCGTCGAGTACAGAGGGAAGCTGAACAAGGCAATTCAGACGCTGCAGACCGGCGACAAGGTCAGCGTGCATGGGAACGTCACGGTCGTGATCGGCGACGACTTCATCGAGGAGCGCATGACCGGGTCCATATCGTCCCTGCTCGCCTCCTCTGACAAGTACAAAGACAAGATGGTGCTGGTCAGGACGCGCTCAGGGGAGAGCGAGCTCAAATTCTCGTCGCGTCTGGGCGATGAGTTCGCCAAGGAGGTGAACCTCGGGCTCATCCTGAAGGAGGCGGCCGAGTCTGTCGGCGGCGTCGGCGGCGGCCACAGCATGGCGGCGGGCGCCAAGATACCCGCCACGAAGAAGGAGGAGTTCACCGCCGTCGTCGTTGAGAGGGTCTCGGGATGAACGCGACCCTGGAGCTCTCCGTTGAATGCGGCTCATCCGAGCAGGCCTGGTCCCTGCAATCCGTGCTCGCACCAGATAACAGGTCTGCGCCAAAGGACCAGGCCATCTCCTCAGAGGTGGTTGGGAAGACGCTTCGCCTCGTCATCCGTTCCCCGCGTGCCGCCAGCTGCATCTCCTCGGGGCTTAGCATCCTTAACGACGTCAGGCTCTTCCAGGAGATCTGGTCGCTAACGGCATGATTATCTCCCGGGACAGCTAGGCCCCTGACAGCGTGCTCGACGTCAAGCTCCTGAGGGAGAACCCGGATGTCATCAGGAACGACCTCCGTCGCAGGGGTTGGGAGGACCACCTGTACCTCGTCGATGAAGCCATCCGCTACGACAAGACGTGGAGGGACCTCAAGAAGCGTGCAGACGACCTCAGGCACAGGCAGAACCAGCTGACCGAGGAGGTCGCGAAACTCAAGCGGGCCGGAGAGCCCATCGAAGAGAAGATCGGCGAGGTGAAGGGTATCCCACAGAGGATCAAGGAGACGGAAGCCGAAGCTGACGCAGACCAGGCCAAGGTCAGGGAGATACTGATGGGGCTGCCCAACATCCTCCACGAGTCGGTGCCGACCGGCGCAGATGATAGCGGCAACGTCGCGATAAGGACATTCGGAGCTCCACCCAGGTTCGACTTCAAGCTGCGCGACCATATAGACGTCCTCGCCGGTCTGGGACTGGTGGACGTCGAGCGGGCCGCCAAAATCTCGGGGGCCCGCTTCTTCTTCCTGAAGGGAGACGCGCTCCTTCTCGAGCAGTCAATCATGCGGTACGCCCTGGACCTCCTCGCCAGGCGTGGTTTTACCGCTATGGGGCCCCCTCTCATGATGCGAAGGGAGGCCTACGCAGGCGTGGTCGACCTGAAGGACTTCGGCCCTGTCATCTACAAGGTCCAGGACGACGACCTCTACCTGATCGCGACCTCCGAGCACCCGCTGGTCGCGATGCACATGGATGAGATACTCGACGAGAAGCTGCTGCCGATAAAGTACTGCGGCTTCAGCCCCAACTTCAGGGTGGAGGCTGGGGCGCACGGCAAGGACACCAAGGGTATATTCAGGACGCATCAGTTCTACAAGGTCGAGCAGGTGGTCTTCGCCAGACCTGAGGAGAGCTGGAAGATTCACGAGGAGCTGATAGCCAACGCGGAGGCCATATTCCAGAGCCTGGGGCTCCACTATCGGGTCGTGAACGTATGCACGGGAGACATGGGCGTCGTCGCGGCCAAGAAGTACGACCTGGAGGCCTGGATGCCCGTCCAGGAGAAGTTCAGGGAGATGGTCTCCTGCAGCAACGTGACAGACTATCAGGCGCGCCGCCTGATGATCCGGTATCGCGAGAAGCCGAGCGATGACCCGAAGCTGGTCCACACCCTCAACTCGACCGCAGTCACCACCAGGGCGCTGGTGGCTATAGTCGAGAACTTCCAGCAGGCCGATGGCTCAGTGCTCATACCCGCGCCGCTGGTGCCCTACATGGGCGGCAAAGAGAAGATAGGATAGCGCGCGACTGTGGGTTTTTAAGGCGGGATAATCGGGGGGCGATTCCAAGCTTGGTCAAGAAAGCATCGGGCAAGGTCAAGGACAAGTGGAAGGCGAAGCAGTGGGTCACCGTCCTTGCCTCCCCGTCGTTCGGCAACGCCCCCATAGGCAAGGTCCCTCTGACCGATACGGAGAAGCCCGGGGGGAGGGTGGTCGAGACCACGCTCTATGACATACTCAAGCAGGACCCTCAGCACTACAGCTTCAAGCTCTACTTCCAGATAGACAAGGTCGAAGGAGACACCGCCTACACCGTGCTGAAGGGCCACGAGTACTCCAGGGAGTACCTCAGGAGCCTTATGCGCAGGGGCTCCTCTATGTCGGACTTCATCAAGGACTACACGACCAAGGACGGATACATCGTGCGGGTCTACTGCATAGCGCTATCGCAGGGGAGGATGAACTCCTCCAAGAAGCACGAGATAAGGGCGGTGATGGACCGAACAATCAAAGAGAGGTCCTCGTCGCTAACCTACGACCAGTTCGTCCAGGAGACTGTCCTCCAGAAGGTCGCCTCAGACGTCTACAACGAGGCCAAGAAGGTCACGAGGCTCAGGCACGTAGGCGTGAGGAAGACAAAGCTGATCAGAAAGCCGGCGACCGAGCCGGTGATCCCAGCGCCCGAGGTCCTAGCCGCGCCTGCTGCTTGAGACTATCTTCAGGATATCCCCGTTCTTCAGCACGTGCTCCCCCGAAAGCCTCATCCCCGTCCTCGCGTCTATCGCGTACAGGAAGCCGTCTGCGAGGTCGCTGTGGACCTTGCGCGCAAGGCCGACGGCCGTCGACCCACCGGGCATCACGTACGCGTCTGGGAGTACGTTACCGTTTTTGTCCGACAGCTTGGTCTCGTCTTCAACCGGGTAGACGACTATCGCCTTGAGGAGACCGAAGTACGCGCTATCGATGGCCTGCTGCACGCCTGTCGACCCATAGGGCTGCAGGACCTTCTGCCTGACGAGGTCCAGGGCCTTCTGCTGTTGCGGCGTGACGCCCTTTTCTGTCACTTCGAACTGCCCGTCTCCCGGCGTGTATCTTATGACCCCGTGCTCCGAGGCCCTCCTCAGCAGCAGCTCCGCCTCGGACGCGGCAGGGATGACGAGCCTTCCCGTCCCCCTTAGCTTCTCTATCCGGGCGTCGGCACCCGGGAGGTCGGCCTTGTTGGCCGCGAGCAGGCTGGGCTTGTTCGTCTCCCTCAGCAGCCTGACCAGCGACCTCAGCTCGGGGTCCGTCCACAAGGTCGGCTTGTCGGTCTTCATGTGGAGGCGCATTATCGCAGCCTCGACGCTCTCCTCGTCTATCGCCAGCCCGCTGAGCCGCTGTGCGATGTGGGCTGCTATGCTTGTCCTGACCTGCTCTGTGAGTCTCGCCGATTTCTCCCAGTCCTTCTTGACTATCCCGAGGATCCACAGGTCAAGTTCGTTCTCGATCATGCTGACGTCCGAGAGCGGGTCGTGGGAACCCAATTCGACCTTCCTTCCCTCCTCGTCGGTCCCGCCGGAAGCGTCCACCACGTGGATCAGGGCATCCGCTTGCCTTATCTCGTCGAGGAACTGGTTCCCCCTCCCGCGTCCCTCGGACGCGCCGGCAACAAGGCCTGCGACGTCCACGAGCTTCACCGGGATAAGCCTCGTCCCGTCCCTGCAGACCGAATTCCTGGGTGTGTCCACGACACCCATCTCCTTGCAGACACACCCAGTCCTCAGGTATCCCATCCCCACGTTCGGCGTTATCGTGGTGAACGGGTAGTCTGCCACGGGTACGTTCTTCAGGGTGGCGGCAGAGAAGAAGGTCGACTTGCCGACGTTCGGCTTGCCGACAATGCCTACTAGCAACGCGCATGCGGGCTCGGTGGGATGTTATAACGTGTTCTCCGGTTTTCAGTTTCAGCCATCCCCCTCCTTCGACCCGACGGGTCATTATCGGAACATCCTAAATCGACCCTCGTGCCATCTCTTCTTCATGAAGGTGGTCGTGATTGGCGGTGGCATAGCGGGCGTAGCTGCCGCGACCACCGCCGCCCGACGCGGCTCGAGCGTCACCATTCTGGAGGGGACCGGCAGGCTCGGGCTGAACCGGTCTCTCCTCCCGTACGTCCTCTCTGGCGGTTTTCCGCCTGAGAAGGTCCAGGTGACCGAACCGAATGCTCTTTCGAGGGAGTTCGGGGTCGATGTCCGCCTGAACGACCGCGCCCTCGATGTCAGCTCGCTCTCGCGCTCTGTGCGCACGGAGAACGGCCGGCTGGACTATGATTCGCTCGTCCTCGCCACGGGCTGTCAGTATCTCAGCGACGGGCCGAAGGGCCTATCGAAGCAGGGGGTCCATCTCCTGAGGTCGCCCGAGGACTATCTCGCGCTCTCCGGGTCGGTGGCTGCCCTTTCCCGTCCGGCGGTCGTCGGTCCCGCTCCCCTCTCGCTGGTCGTCGCGCAGGCCCTGTCATCCAGCCAGAGGGTCAGGGTCTTCCTGGGTCCGCGCTCCCTTCATCGGTTTTCGCCGGGAGTCGGGAGGATGCTCGTCCGTGCCGCTTCCGCGAAAGACGTCGAGCTCATCGATGCCGACGCCGATGCGGTGGTCGGTACAAGGGGGGCTGAGGCCGTGCTTTCTTCAGGAAGGGTGTATCCCTGCAGCGGCGTCGTGGTGCTTCCCAAGAGCTGCCCGTCCGTGCCCCCTTCGGGCTGCGCCACCGGGACATACGGGGGGGTGCTGGTGGACCGGTGGATGAGGACCTCCTCGAAGGACATATTCGCGGCGGGCGACTGTACCGAGACGAGGATGGGGTCGATATCTCTCCCGTCCCGTCTGCATTCCTCCTCGAGGGTGATGGGTGAGGTCGCCGGCTCGAATGCCTCCGGCGCTGCCGTCCGCGCCAACCTGGCCCGTTCCATGGCTCTCCGGATTTTCGGTCTCGAGGTCTGCGCCGCGGGGGTTGATATCGAAGAGGCGGCGCGCGCTGGCATTGATGCGGTTAGGGTGGAGTCGGAGTGCGCGGCGAGAGGCGACCCGTCAGACGGCGCTTCTGTCTACGCGTCGATCGTGTACGACCGCCCCACCCGGAAGGTCCACGGCATACAGGTGGCGGGCCCGGGGGCCCTGTCGCTCTCCGAGTTCTGCGCGCTGGCGGTCGCTTCCGAGATGAGTCTCGACCAGCTCGCCTATCACGAGTCTCCATATCTGCCGAGTTTTAACACGGACCAATCTCCAATAGCCTTAACAGCAGGTAGGGCCCTCGCCCGGGTCCAAGAGCGAAGAGTTGAAGCACAGGGTACTCATCTGCGATACCGTTGACGTGGCATCGCTCGGGCTCCCGGAGGACTTCGATGTCGACTACGTCCCCAGGATAACCCCGGAGGAGCTGCTCGCCAGGGTTCCCGACTACGAAGTGCTGGTCGTCCGGAGCAGAACGAAGATAGATTCTCGCGTCATCGAGAAGGCGACCAAGCTGAAGCTGATAGCCCGACCGGGTACTGGGCTCGATAACATCGACCTGAGGGCGGCGAATGCCCGCGGGATAGAGGTGGTGAACAGTCCCGAGGCGCTGGTGGAAGCGGTCTCGGAGCACGTCGTGGCGCTAATGCTGGCGCTCGCCCGGTCAATCCCCTCCGCTGACGCTTCCACAAGGTCGGGGCAGTGGCAGAAGGACCGGTTCACCGGCCTCGAGCTCAAGGGGAAGACGGTTGGCGTTGCGGGGATGGGCAGGATAGGCAGAAGGGTCGGCGAAATTGCCAAGGTCCTCGGGATGTCGGTGCTGGGCTACGACATCATCGAGATAGGCAAGGACGTGCTGGCCTCCATAGGCTGCACGATGGTAGACATGGACACTCTGTTCTCTTCCTCCGATTTCATCACCCTCCACGTCCCTCTCACGGCGGAGAGCAGGCACCTGGTCGATTCCAGGAGGCTATCCCTCATGAAGAAGGGCGCCTTCATTATAAACACCTCCCGAGGCGAGGTCGTAGACGAGGTCGCTCTCGCGCAGGCCCTTAGAGACGGCACGATAGCGGGGGCTGCTCTAGATGTCTTCGAGAAGGAGCCTCCAGACAGAGGGATACTCGACGCGCCAAACCTGATAGCAACGCCACACATCGCCGGCCAGACCTCAGACGCGCAGAGGATGGCGATAACGGTCACGGGGACCAAAATAGTGCAGTTCTTCCAGCAGCGTCGCTGAGCAACACTTATCTGCTGCTCCCAAAGTGGCCACCCGTTCGCTTTGTACTCCGAGATAGGCAAGTCCTGGCAAAAGGTCTTCCACGAGAAGGCCGGGGACATCTCCGCCAGGGCGGTCCTGCTCAGGAAGGGCCCGACCATAGAGAGGCTGGAGAAGCCTTCACGGCTTGACCGCGCGAGGATGCTCGGCTACAAGGCCAAGGAAGGCGTCGTGGTCGTCAGGATACGGGTCTCCAGGGGAGGCATGCGCAGGAAGAGACCGACATCGGGAAGGAGGCCGAAACACCTCGGAGTCCTTAGGATGAAGTCGGACGAACCGGTCCAGGGAGTCGCCGAAAGAAGGGTCGGCGAGAAGTATCCCAACTTGAAACTTCTCGGCTCCTACATCCTCTGGCAGGACGGCAAGCACTCCTGGTACGAGTGTATACTCATCGACCCGCTGAACCCGTCGATTTCCAAGGACTATAACTACAGACGCACGCTCGGCCTTAACTAGATAGACATCTCGCTGCTGTGCCCGGGGAAGACCCGCGCGTTCGGGTCTATGTACTTCTTCGCTATGTTGACAGCTACCGCGGCCTGCGCGAACCCGGTGACGATCAGGTTCATCTTCACGGTCCCCTCCGGCGCTGCGATGTCACCCGCTACGTACACGCCGGGCATGCTCGTCTCCATTCGCCCGGTCGCAGATATCTCCCGGCCGACTATCTGCAGGCCCCAGTCCTTGATGGGCCCGAGGTCGGCCCGGAAGCCGATGTTGACGAGTATGGCATCGACATCGATCCTGGACTCCACCTTTGTCCTGTTGTCGCTGATTACCGCACCAGTCACTCTCTCGCCGTCGCCCAGTACCTCCTTGAGCTCGTAGAACAGCTTCACGTCGATACCGCTCCGCATCATCTCGGCCACGCTCTCCTCGTGCGCCCTGAAGACGTCACGCCTGTGGACGAGCTTGATGTCGCTGCACCACTGGTGTAGGTTAAGTGCCCAGTCCACCGCGGAATCCCCTCCGCCGACTATCAGGACCTTCTTCTGCTTCATTATCGATTTGTCCTTGAGGAAATAGTAGACGCCCCTTCCCTCATACTGGGCCGCGTTGAGCGCGTCCGTCCTGTTCGGCGAGAAGGCACCCACCCCCGCCGCCACGAGGACGGTCTTCGAGTAGTGATGCTGCCCGTTGGAAGCCTCGAGCCTTATGATCCCGTCGGACATCCTCTCGACCTTCATGATCCTCTCGCCGAGGACGACGGTCGGGTTGAACTTCACAGCCTGTTCAGCCATGCCCTTGACGAGGTCCTTGCCCGTTATCTTCGGGAAGCCTCCTACGTCGTAGATGAACTTCTCGGGATAGAGGACCGCGACCTGTCCGCCGAGCTCTTCCAGCGCGTCGATAACCTTGGTCTTCATCTGCCTCAACCCAGCGTAGAAGGACGCGAACAGCCCTGTCGGGCCTCCCCCCACAATGGTAATGTCGTAGATGTCCCGTTCTGACAAGCGCGTCGGTTTCGGGCCTTTCCCATGAGAATATATACGATTATGCTTCAAAAGCCCGCTGTCAGGGGATCGGCGGGCTTCAGGACCTCCCTGAGGAGGGTCGTGGCGTACTCGCCCCTGCCGAGGTTGAAGGACAGAGCGAAACCTCCGTCGACTTTCTCGCTCGCTGGGCTCGAAAGTAGCAGGGGAGCGTGCCTAAAGCCGCCCTCGTTGCTGACCTCCTCCGCCTCCTTGACGTAGAAGGCCGCAGGAGCCACGCCCTCTTCCCGCAGCACCTGGAGCGTCAGCCTGTCGAACCTGGACCCGTAGTCCCTGAACGCGTAGCCCACCAGCTGGATTAGCGGGAGCGCTCCCTCCGGGGCTGGCTCCTTCACACCGTGGACCTTTCCGACCCTGAGGCCGTCGGGCGCGACCTCCGACCAGTTGTCGCCATTCTCCGCGTGGGATATCTGGAGCTCCGACTTCAGGGCACGACTGAGCGTGAGGTTGAACAGGTAGGCCTGGTAGGACTGCACCAGGAGCCTGCGAGGAAGGATAGGCACCCTCCTGAACGCCCCGAAGAAGTCTCCCGGCTTAGCGGCGAGGTGACC